>CALGWX010000001.1 GCA_937936215.1 uncultured Burkholderiaceae bacterium
CGCCTTGGGGCGGCCCGGCGGCGACCACCTTGAGGAACGAGTGTACGCACCGGCGGCGCCGCGCGCGTCAACTGAGCCAGAAGAAACCGGTCAGGGCAGCTCGGCGATGCCGGCCTGGCGCAGCAGCTGCGCGGTCTCGAACAGCGGCAGGCCCATCACGCCGGAGTAGCTGCCTTCCAGGTGGGCGATGAAGCTCGCCGCCAGGCCCTGGATGGCATAGCCGCCGGCCTTGTCGTACGGCTCGCCGCTGGCGCAGTAGCGGGCGATCTGGCGCTCGTCGAGCGGCGCGAAGCGCACCGCGGAGACCGACTCGGCGGTGGCGAGCTGCGGCTGCGCCGCCGGCCCATGCGCCAGCGCGACGAAGGTGCGCACCTCGTGCGTGCGGCCGGCCAGCCGGCGCAGGAAGGCGGCCGCCTCGTCGCGATCGGCGGGCTTGCCTAGGATGTGGCCGTCGATGCTGACGACGGTGTCGGCGGCCAGCACCGGCCGCAGCGGCAGCCCGCGCATGGCGACGACCTGCGCGCCAACGCGGGCCTTTTCCGTGGCCACACGGGCGGCGTAGCCGGCGGGGCTCTCGCCGGCGTGCGGGGTCTCGTCGACATCGGGCTGGCGCGGCGATTGCGCCCGCAGCAGCAAGACCTCGTGGCGCACGCCGATCTGGCGCAGCAGTTCGCGCCGGCGCGGGCTGCGCGAGGCGAGGTAGATCAGGTCGCTCATCGGCGCGGGCTATTCGCGGTGGTACGGGTGCCCGGCCAGGATCGACCAGGCGCGATAGAGCTGCTCGACGAGCACCAACCGCGCCAGCGCGTGCGGCAGGGTGAAGCTCGACAGGCGCAGCACCAGTGGGCCGCGGGCGCGCAGCTCCTCGCTCAGCCCGTCGGGCCCGCCGATCACGAACGTTGGCGACCGGCCCTCGTCGCGCCAGCGGTCAAGCTGGCGGGCGAACGCTTCGCTGGTCAGGTCGCGGCCGCGCTCGTCCAGTGGCACCACCAGGCTGCCGGCTGGGATCGCGCCGCGGATTCGTTCCGCCTCCGCGGCGCGCAGGCGCTCGGGTGGGCGGCCATCGCGCGGCTCCGGTTTCAGTTCGCGCAGGCGCACCGCGAAATTTGGCGGGAAGCGCTTCAGGAACTCGGCGCAGGCGTCATCGGCCCAGCGCGGCTGCCGCTGGCCGACGGCGACGATCAGGACATTCACAGCAACCGTGCGGGCGCTGGCGTAACGTCCGCGCGCCGCGGCGTCGGGTGGAAGGCAGGCGCGCCAGCGCAGACCACTTACGCCGCCGCGCGCCCCCGCGGCGCGGCAGCGAGCTTCATCCGCACCGGCTTGCCGCCCCAGATCTCCTCCAGCGCGTAGTACTGCCGCGCCGCAGGCTGCATGATATGGACCACCACGTCGCCGAGGTCGACCAGCACCCATTCGCCGACCTCGGTGCCCTCCACGCTCAGCACCTCGCCGCCGGCCGCCTTCACCTTCTCCGCCACGCTGGAGGCGAGCGCCCGCGTCTGCCGGTTCGAGGTGCCGCTGGCGACGATCACGCGATCGAACAGTTCGGTGAGCTGCGTGGTGTTGAAGACCTTGATGTCCTGGGCCTTGACGTCCTCGAGGGCGTCGACGACCAATCGTTGCAGGCGGCGGATGTCCATCCGGTCAGCGATAGAGGCGGTGTTGGCGAATATAGTCGAGCACCGCGGCGGGCACGATCTGCGCCAGGCGCTGGTCGCGGCCGGCCGAAGGCGGCTGCGCCAGCAGGGCGCGGATCTCGGTGGCCGAGGCGTCCACCGGGGTCATGTCGATCTCGACCACATGGCCGCCGGCCGAGTCGTGCACGGCCTGCGGCGGCGCCCAGTGCGCGTTGAAGAATTCCTGCAGCGTGTAGTTGGGCGTCAGCACCGCGTCGGCGCGGCGGGCCACGGCGAGGTGCGCCTGGTCCGTGAGGTGCTGCCAGTCGCGCCAGGTGTCGAGCCGCTCGAACTGGTCGGAGCCCATGATCAGCACCAGCGGCACGTCGGCGCCGAGCAGCGCGCGCAGCTCTTTCAGCGTGTCGATGGTGTAGGTGGGGCCGCTTCGCTCGACCTCACGCAGGTCGAGCGCGAAGCGCGGCTCGTCGCGGATGGCGGCCAGCACCATGGCGGCGCGGTGCGCGGCGTCGGTGATCGGCCCCTTCTGCCACGGCAGCCCGGCGGGCAGGAAGCGCACCTCGGCGAGCCGCAACTGCGCCAGCGCGTCGCGCGCCAGCTGCAGGTGTCCGCGGTGGATCGGATCGAAGCTGCCTCCCAGCAGCCCGATGGGCGGCTTCACTCGTCGGCCCAGTCGCGCGGGCGAAGGAAGTCCGTGTAAAGCGCCGCCTCGGGCGTGCCCGGCTCGGGGCGCCAGTCGTAGCGCCATTCGACCTTGGGCGGCAGCGACATCAGGATCGACTCGGTGCGGCCGCCCGACTGCAGCCCGAAGAGCGTGCCGCGGTCGTACACCAGGTTGAACTCGACGTAGCGGCCGCGCCGGTACGCCTGGAACGAGCGCTCGCGCTCGCCGTAGGGCAGGTGCCGCCGCCGCTCCACGATCGGCACATAGGCGTCGAGGAAGGCGTCGCCCACCGCCCGTTGCAGCGCGAAGCTGCGGTCGAAGCCGAGCTCGTGGAAGTCGTCGAAGAACACACCGCCGACGCCGCGCGGCTCGCCGCGGTGGCGCAGGAAGAAGTACTCGTCGCACCAGCGCTTGAAGCGCGGAAAGTAGGCCGGCCCGAAGGGCGCCAGCGCCTGCTTGCAGACGCGGTGGAAGTGGCGCGCGTCTTCCTCGAAGCCGTAGTACGGCGTGAGGTCCATGCCGCCGCCGAACCAGTACACGTCGGCCTGCCCCTCAGTGTGGGCACGGAACAGGCGCACGTTCATGTGCACCGTCGGCACGTAGGGGTTGCGCGGGTGGAACACCAGCGATACGCCCATCGCCTCGAAGGCGCGGCCGGCCAGCTCCGGCCGCTGCGCCGAGGCCGAAGGCGGCAGCTGCTCGCCAACGACGTGCGAGAAGCCGACGCCGCCGCGCTCGAGCAGGTTGCCTGCCTCGACGATTCGCGTCAGGCCGCCGCCGCCGAGCGGGCTGCCGGGGGGCTTCTCCCAGGCGTCGGCCAGGAAGGGCTTGCCGTCGAGCTGCTCGAAGCGCTCGACGATGCGCCGTTGCAGGCCGAGCAGGTACTCGCGGACGGACTGGGTGTCGACGAAGTCGGTCATCGGGTCTCTTTGCGCGCTACGGGCGGTTCGATCGAGGTGCCGCGAGCCGAGCGTGGCGTCGCGAGCCGCGGCGGCGAGCATGGAAGCCGCTGCAGCCGCGGCGCGCCGCACCGCGAGGCGGCGAAAAAATCCGCTGCCCGTGCCGATCCTGCGGCCGCGGTGCCTCGCCGCGCCGCGCGTTGCGGCGCCGCTGCGCGCGGCGACGGCGGGCCGCGGAAGGCGGCACCTTCGCTGCCTCGGAGCGCCGTGCCGGCTGACCGGCGGCGGTCATGGCTTCAGGTGCCGGCCGATGAACTCGAGCACGGCGTCGTACCAGGCGACAATGTTGCGCGGCTTCAGGATCCAGTGGTTCTCGTCCGGGAAGACGAGCAACTCGCTGTCCACGCCGTGGTACTGCAGCGCCTCGAAGAGGTTGAGGCCCTCGTTGATCGGACAGCGGTAGTCGAGTTCACCGTGGATGATCAGCGTCGGCGTCTTCCACTGTTTGACGTAGCGGATCGGCGCGTAGCGGTCGAACTTCTCCATGTCCGCATACGGATCCTCGCCGCCCATCTCGAGGTACCACCAGGCCGGGTGGTCGGTGGTGCCGGTGAACTGCGCCATGGTGGCGATGCTGGCGTGCGTGATCAGGCAGCGAAAGCGGTCGGTCTGGCTGCCGATCCAGTTGGTCATGTAGCCGCCGAAGCTGCCGCCCATCGCCATCGTGCGCTGGCGGTCGATGTCCGGCCGCGCCGCGAGCGCGTCGGTCACCGCCATCAGGTCCTGGTAGCACTGCGCGCCCCAGACGTTGCCCCAGATGCCCTGGATGAAATCCTGGCCGAAGCCGGTCGAGCCGCGCGGGTTGGGCAGCGCCACCGCGTAGCCCTGGGCCACCGCCAGCAGCGGGTTCCAGCGCCAGTGCCAGCCGTCGACGTCCATGCCGATCGGTCCGCCGTGGATCCACAGCAGCAGCGGCAGCGGCCCGCGCGCGTCCTTCGGCTTGACCAGGAAGCTGTGGATCGGCGTGCCGTCGGTCGACGGCACACGCACGGTCTCGACGACGGCGAACTCCGCCTTCTCGTGCCCCGACAGCCGCGCCAGCGTCTTCGGTGCGCTGTCGGCGCGGGCGTCGACGACGAAGCACTCCGGCGCCTCCAGCAGTGTGGAGCGGATGCCGGCGATGCGGCCGTCGGCGAGCGTGGCCAGGTGGGTGTGCGCGCCGCCGGCGGCCAGCGCGGTGATGCGCTCGACCTGGCCGCTGTCGACGTCGATGGTGAACACCGGCGCGTGGCCATCGTCGTCGGCGGTGCAGACGAGCTTGCGGCCGTCGCGATCCCAGTCGGCCACGCCGGGCCAACGGTCCCAGTGCGCCGCCAGTTCGCGGCTGGCGCCCGTGGCCACGTCGATCACCACCGCCAGCGGCCGCGCCACGACCTTCGGGCTGCGAAAGGAGCGCGTCGTCGCGATGTGGCGGCCATCGGGCGAGAACACCGGCGCGTCGAAGTTCACGCACGGCGCCTCGCCGACCACCCGCTGCGCGCGGGTGTCGACGTCGATCAGCAGCAGGGTCGTGTCCAGCTCGCGGTCGGCGCCCGGCGTTTGCCGGGTGATCGCCACCTGCCGGCCATCGGCGGAGACGTCGAAGGACGGCTCGATCGCGAACTCGTGCCGCGCCCCGGGCGTGAGATCGACACGGTGCCGGCCGCTGCCGTCGCAGGCGATCACGTGCGTGAAGGCCAGGTCGTCGTTCTGGTGCAGCCAGTGGTCCCAGTGCCGCACCGGCTGGCGGCGGTAGCGGCGCGCGCTCGGGCCCTTCTTGGCGCGCTCGGCCGCGGTCGCGCGCTGCTTCTCGTGCGGCACGTCGATGAGCACCGGCGCCAGCAGGATCATGCGGTCGGCGTGCTCGGCACAGCGGAAGGCCTCAACGCCGAGCGGCTCGTCGGTCAGCATCACCGGTTCGCCGCCGCCGGCGGGCAGGCACCATACCTGCATGCGCTTTTCGGCGTCCTCATCCGGCTTGACTTCGTTCGGCTGCCGGTTGGACAAAAAACACAGCGCGCCGTCGTGGCGGAACCACGGTGAGGTGTCCTTGCAGTCGCCGCGCGTCAGTTGCGTGGCGGGCGAGCCGTCGGTGGGCACCTTCCAGAGATCGGAGACGTACTTGGCGCCGTCGCGGTCGAGCCGTTGCACCGTGACCGCCAGCCAGCGGCCGTCCGGCGACGGGGCGATTTCGGTCACGCGCTTCAGCGCGATGTGCTGTTGGACGGTGTAGGTCACTTCGGTTCCTGGTTGACGCGGCCGGTCCAAGCGGGCATCGGCCGACCGGCCGCTGTGAAGCCCGGATCATAGGGGCGCAGCGCCAAGCGCAGGCTGCCGGCGCGTGATTTCATCGCCAGTGGAGCGGCGCGCCGGGTGGCGGGGCGCGCGTGGCGGCGGGGGGCGGGTTGGCCGCAGGCGGCGAGGTTGGCCGGCTGGTCGCCGTCGGATCGTCGCCTATCGCGGCGCGGGCGGCGGCGCCGCTGCGAAGTCGCGATGCAAGGCGAGCCTGCGGCACGCGGCGCCGCGAAGTCGTGACGCAAGGCGGTCGTGCGATGCGCGGCGCCGCGAAGTCGTGACGCAAGGCGAGCGTGCGATGCGCAGCGCCGCGAAGTTGTGACGTAAGGCGGGCGTGCGATGCGCAGCGCCGCGGTAACGAGGCCATCGCTCGGGCATCGCCGCGAAATGGCGACGCAAGGAGAAGCGCGGCGCTTCGTCCATCGTTCGTGGTGCGACGCGCGGAGCCGAGGCCGCGGCGATGGCTGCAGCTGCCGCGCGGCTGGTTGCGCGCGCACGCGCCGCGCCGAGCGCCGCACGATGCCGGGCCGATGACGACGATGCCGTTGCCGCCAGCTCGCGCGAGGTCGGCGAGGGACAGCTCGCGCCAGGGCGGCGGCTGGCGTGGCCGCAGAGCCGCAGCGTGCGGCCGTCACCGCGCACCGCCGGCGCGGCAAGCCGCCTCGGGCGACGGTTTCTGCGCCTTGCCGCGCACTGCGGACTTACACCATGTCGGGGGACACGAAGGGCGTCGCGCCTCAACCGCGCGGCGGCGCCGTCTTGTTGACTGCGCGCCGGCCGATGGCGCGATGGCCGATGTCCGTACGGTACTGCTGGCCGGCGAAACGAACCTGCGCCACCGCTTCGTAGGCGCGGCGTTGCGCGGCGCGGACGCTGTCGCCCAGGGCGGTGACCGTGAACACGCGCCCGCCGCTGGTCACCAGTTGCCCGTCGACCAGTTGCGTGCCGGCGTGGAAGATCACGCAGTCGTCGCTGTCCGCCGGCAGGGCGGTGACCGGGTCGCCCTTGCGCGGCGCATCCGGGTAACCGGCGGCGGCGATCACGACACCGAGCGCGGTGCGGCGGTCCCACTCCGCCTCGACCTGATCGAGCCGCCCGTCGATCGCGTGCTCCAGCAGCTCGAGCAGGTCGGACTTCAGCCGCAGCAGGATCGGTTGCGTCTCGGGGTCGCCGAGCCGGCAGTTGAACTCCAGCGTGCGCGGGTTGCCCTCGGCGTCGATCATCAGCCCGGCGTACAGGAAACCGGTGTACTCGATGCCGTCGGCGGCCATGCCGTGCACCGTGGGCAGGATGATCTCGCGCAGCACGCGCGCGTGCACGGTGGGCGTGACGATCGGCGCCGGCGAGTACGCGCCCATGCCACCGGTGTTCGGGCCCCGATCGCCGTCGAGCAGGCGCTTGTGGTCCTGGCTGGAGGCCAGCGCCAGCACGTGCTGGCCGTCGCTCATCACGATGAAGCTCGCTTCCTCGCCGGCGAGGAAGTCCTCGATCACCACGCGCGCGCCGGCGCCGCCGAGGCGGTTGTCGACCAGCATCGCGTCGATCGCCGCGTGCGCCTCGGCCGTCGTCTGCGCCACCACCACGCCCTTGCCGGCGGCCAGGCCGTCGGCCTTGATGACGATCGGTGCGCCGCGGCGCTCGACATACGCGTGCGCGGCCGCCGCGTCGGTGAACGTCTCGTACTCGGCGGTCGGGATGCCGTGCCGCTTCATGAAGCGCTTGGCGAAGTCCTTCGAGCTTTCGAGCTGCGCCGCCGCCTGGGCGGGGCCGAAGATGCGCAGGCCGCGGCTGCGAAAGAGGTCCACGACGCCGGCCGCCAGCGGCGCCTCCGGCCCGACGACGGTCAGGCCGACGTCGTGGGCGGCGGCGTAATCGGCCAGCTGCGCGATGTCGGTGATGTCGAGGTTGACGATCCGCGCGCTCGGCCCGGTGCTGCCGCGCGCGGTGCCGCCGTTGCCGGGCGCCACCAGCACCAGCGTGACCCTCGGCGAGCGCGCCAGCTTCCAGGCCAGCGCGTGCTCGCGGCCGCCGGCGCCGATGACGAGAACCTTCATTCTTCGATCGAGGCGGTCGTGTAGACGGCCTGCACGTCGTCGAGGTCGTCGAGCGCGTCGAGCAGCTTCTGCATCCGCGCCGCGTCCTCGCCCTTCAGCGGCGTCTCGGTGGTCGCCTTCATGGTCACCTCGGCGACCTCGGGCTTCAGGCCCGCCCTGTCCAGCGCCTCCTTGACCTTCTGGAAGTCGCCGGGTGCGCAGATCACCTCGACTGAGCCGTCGTCGTTGGTCAGCACGTCCTCGGCACCGGCCTCCAGCGCCGCTTCCATCACCTTGTCCTCGGAGGTGCCGGGCGAGTAGACGAACTGGCCGCAGTGCTTGAACATGAAGGCCACCGAGCCGTCGGTGCCGAGGTTGCCGCCGTGCTTGGTCAGCGCATGCCGCACCTCGGCGGCGGTGCGCACGCGGTTGTCGGTCATGCAGTCGATCATCACCGCGGCGCCGCCGATGCCGTAGCCCTCGTAGCGGATCTCCTCGTAGTTGACGCCTTCGAGCTTGCCGCTGCCGCGCGCGATCGCCGCCTGCAGCTTGTCCTTCGGCACGTTGGCCAGCCGCGCCTTGTCCAGCGCCAGGCGCAGGCGCGGGTTCATGTCGGGCTCGGGGCCGCCGTCGCGGGCGGCGACCGTCACCTCACGGATGATCTTGGTCCACAGCGAGCCGCGCTTGGCGTCCTGGCGGTTCTTGCGGTGCTGGATGTTGGCCCACTTGGAATGGCCGGCCATGGCGAATGCAAAGGGCGATGCGTCGGTCGACGGGCGGCAGTCTAGCGGAAGGGCGCCCGCGGACCCGGTTGCGGTGCGCTGCCATGCCTGCGAGCGCCATGGGCGCGCCGCTAAACTGCAAGGCGACGTCATCGAAGTACGGATCGCACTGCCAGCCGCGAAGGAAGCCACCATGGCCGAACCGCTCGTCATCGCCAAAGCCGGAGACCACGAACTGGCGCTGCTGCCGGCGCTCGCCAACCGACACGGCTGCATCACCGGCGCCACCGGCACCGGCAAGACGATCACCCTGCAGGTGCTGGCCGAGCGTTTCTCCAGCATCGGCGTGCCGGTGTTCATGGCCGACGTGAAGGGCGATCTCACCGGCATCGCCAAGCCCGGCCAGCCGAGCCCAAAGATGATGGAGCGGCTGCAGAAGTTCGGCCTACCCGAGCCGCAGTGGCAGGGCTTCCCGGTGACCCTTTGGGACGTCTGGGGCGAGCAGGGCCACCCGGTGCGCGCCACGATCTCCGACATGGGTCCGCTGCTGATCGCCCGCCTGCTGGGCCTGAACGACACGCAGGAGGGCGTGCTGTCGATCGTCTTCAAGGTCGCCGACGACAACGGCCTGCTGCTGCTGGACCTGAAGGACCTGCGGGCGATGGTGCAGTACGTCGGCGACAACGCGGCGCAGTTCAAGACCCAGTACGGCAACATCTCGCCAGCCTCGATCGGCGCCATCCAGCGCGGCCTGCTGCAACTGGAGGAGCAGGGCGGCGAGAAGTTCTTCGGCGAGCCGATGCTCGACATCGGCGACCTGATGCAGACCGTCGACGGCAAGGGCGTGATCAACATCCTCGCCGCCGACCGGCTGATGAACAACCCGCGCCTGTATGCCGGCTTTCTGTTGTGGCTGCTGGCGGAGCTGTTCGAGAACCTGCCCGAGGTCGGCGACCTGCCGAAGCCGAAGCTGGTGTTCTTCTTCGACGAGGCGCACCTGCTGTTCAACGACGCGCCGCAGGCGCTGCTCGACAAGGTCGAGCTGGTGGTGCGGCTGATCCGCTCCAAGGGCGTCGGGGTGTACTTCGTCACCCAGAACCCGCTCGACATTCCCGACAAGGTACTTGGCCAGCTCGGCAACCGCGTGCAGCACGCGCTGCGGGCCTTCACGCCGCGCGACCAGAAGGCGGTCAAGTCGGTGGCGCAGACGATGCGGCCGAACCCCAAGCTCGACATCGAGCGCGCCATCCTCGAACTGGGGGTGGGGGAGGCGCTGGTGTCCATGCTCGACGCCAAGGGCACGCCGGGCATCACCGAGCGGGCGTGGATCTTCCCGCCGGCGTCGCAGATCGGGCCGATCGATGCCAGCGAGCGGCGGGCTCTGATCAGCCGCTCGCTGGTGGCGGGCGTCTATGAAAAGGTGGTCGATCGCGAGTCGGCCTTCGAGATGCTGAAGTCGCGCGCCGAGTCGGCGCCGGCGAGCGGCGCGACCAAGGCCGGCGCGGCGGCCGCGCCGGCGCCCGTCGGCGGCGGCGTGCTGGGCGGGCTCGGCGACATCCTGTTCGGCTCCACCGGCCCGCGCGGCGGCCGCCGCGAGGGCATCGTCGAGGCCGCTGCCAAGAGCGCGGCGCGCTCGGCGGGTTCCGCGGTGGCGCGTCAGGTGCTGCGCGGCGTGCTGGGCTCGCTGCTCGGCGGCAAGAAGTAGGGGCGACAGGCGCGTGAAACGTGCGGGCGAGTCCCGGCGTTTCGGCCCTGGCTGCCGCGGTCACTTTGTGGCCAGACCGAAGGCCCTCGCCCCCGACAGTCCCCGCACGCGGGGCGCGCCGGCACATGATGGCGTCGTGCCGCCTGGGGTACAGATGGGTCCCCGGCACGGGTGGCGCGCCGGGCTGGCCCAGTGCTGGGACCCCGACCGGCCGAGGCGTCGCGATGAAACGGGTCGGCGCACGGACGGTGGCCGAGCATCCTTCGGCAGGGGGCAAGCAAGGAGGCGTCTCGCGATCAAGCGCTTCCGCGCACGGGCGGCGCTCAAGGCAGGCCTGGGCGGCGCCGCCGCCGCGGGCGGGCGGGGTTCGGTCAGGCGGGACAGCCAGACCGTGGCCAAGCCCGCGATGCGGCGTGAATTCCCGCGGCGTCGGCCTTGGCGCTGCCGCTCTGTAAGGCGCGGCGCGATCGCGACGCATGCTTTCCGCCCTTGAGGCCACGGCGCTTGCGGCGGCGATCCGTCGCTCCGTCTGGGCGTACCCGGCGCTGGAGGTCGTTCACATCGCCAGCTTTGGCGTGCTGATCGGCAGCCTGCTGATGTTCGAACTGCGCATCTTCGGGCTGGCACGGTCGCTGCAGGCGGTGCCGCTGGCGCGGCTGGCGCTGGGCACGTCGGTGACCGCGTTCCTGCTGGCGGCGCTGTCGGGCAGCCTGCTGTTCATCTCCGGCGCCAGCGAGTTCGCCGCCCATCCCGCCTTCCGGGTCAAGCTGGTGTTGATCCTGATCGCCGGCGTCAACGCGATGGTCTTTCATGCCCGCGGTGGCGTGCGCCGCCAGGATGCTGCGGCGAAGACGCAGGCTGCCGCGTCGCTGCTGCTGTGGCTGTCGGTGCTGACCTGCGGCCGCCTCATTGCCTATTTGTGAGGGTCCAATGAAGCGAAGAACCCTGCTCACCGCCGCCGCTGCCGTGCCCGTCTCGGCGCTGGCGCACCACGGCTGGTCAAGCTTCGATCAGGACAGGCCCGTCTATCTCGAGGGCCGGGTCAAGACGGTGCGCTGGGCCAACCCGCACGCGGAGGCGGTGATCACGGTCGAGCCGACGCTGCGGCTGCCGGCGGATCTTGCCCAGCGGCAGATGCCGGCGCAGAGCCAGAGCGTCGATGGCGCCGCGATCGTGGCCAAGACCCGGCTGCCGGAGTCGCCTGCCGGCGACTGGACGGTGGAGTTCGCGCCGCTTTTCCGGATGAGTGCGTGGGGCGTGCGCGAACTGAAGGCCGGCGACCGCATCGAGGTCATCGGCTACATCGCGCCGAAGGTCGGCGATGGCCGCCTGCTGCGCGTGGAGTATCTGTTCTCCGACGGCAAGATCTACGGCCTGCGCTCCTCCCCGGCGGGCTGAACCTGAAAACCGCAGTTTCGCCGCCTCGATCGCCGGCGAGCAAGCAACGGCGCGGGGTTCCAACGGCTCGCAGCAACTGCGGCGCAGTTCCCTGTGGGGTGAAAAGGCGGCGGCGGATCCGTCGCCAGCCGGCCTCGGTTGCGGTGAGCGGTGGTGCTGCGCCCAGGCGTGCGGCTAAGCGCCGCGGCCGCGAGATCGGGACGCGAAGCCCGCCTCTTGCCAGGCGGTCGCATCCGGGGCCGCGGTCGCCCGAGGGCGCGCGGTTCGCAAGCGCAGCCGGCTTTTTCCTGGGCGGCGGCCGCGGTCAGAGCCGGCCAGCGTTCAGCTGTTTCCAGGTCAGGCCGCGCCGGCTGGCCATCGCCGCTGCAATCGCCTTGAGATCGTCCGGCTGTAACGCCGTGTGGACGATTTCTAGCAGCGCCTCTTCCTCGGCTTTGCGATGGGCGAGGAATTGCTCGACCAGGCGGTCGATCGCCGTCGTGTCGGGCCGGGCACGGCCGCCTTGCTGGATCTCGGCCAACTGCTCGTCGAGCGGCTGCCAGAGCCGGTTGGCGGCGAGATGGTCGTCCTGTAGCCGCTGCATCAGTGCTTGCACGGTGGCGCGGCGGCGTCCGCGCAGCCGCTCGACCGTGCGTGGAAAGAGGTCGAGGTTCTCGTCGTCCTCATGCCGCCGCGCGGCGGCGTTGAAGTAGCGGCGCAGGCCCTCGGCGGCGGTGCGCGAGGCCTCGTCGGGGCCGAAGTCGGCCACGTGCCGGCCAAAGCGCCGCAGCAAGCCACACACGCCCTCCAGGCGCTGGTGGCAGGCCAGCCACAACGCCACCGGGCCGCTGAAGCCGCCAGGCGGCACCGAGAAGTCGAGCAGCTCGATCACGAGGAGGGTTCGCCAGCGCGGCGGCTACTGTGCAGGTGCGTCCAGTCGACGCCGCGCCGCTCGGCCATCGCCTGCCCCAGCGCGTCGAGGTCGGCGCTGGTGAGGCACAGCCGCAGCGCCTCGGCGACGACGGTGTCTTCCACCTCGCAGTGGGCGCGGTAGCCGGCCGCGAAGGCGCGCACGTCGTCATCGTCGAGGACCGCCGGCTCGCCGCGCTCGATCGCCTCCAGCGTCGGCAACACGCGTTCCCAGATGCGGCCAAGCGACACGTGGTCCGCTTCAAGGCGCTGCAGGGCCGAGGCGACCGCCGCGGCGCGGTCCGGCGCCGTGGCCGGCAGACGCTGGCGCAGCAGCGGAAAGAGATCGATTTCCTCGTCCTGATGGTGGCGCGGCGCCGCCTCGGTGAAGTAGCGGCGGATCGTCGTCGCCGTGACGCGGGCGGCGTCATCGGCGCCCATGTGGGCGATGTGCTCGCGCAGCCGCTCCAGCAGGCTGGTCATCCGGCGCACGCGGTCGTGGCAGGCCAGCCACAACTCCAGCGGCTGGTCAAAACCTGCTGCCGGCATGCGGAAATCGAGGATCGCCAAAAAATTTCTCCCTGCCCCGATGCCGTCCGGCCGGCTCGCGGGCCGCGTAGCGGCGATTTGTGATCGAGGTGCCGACGTTGCGCAATACCCGCGAGGGTTTGGCTTGACCTGCGTCAATAGCGGCCACCCAATGCTTGCCTATTCGGCCGCGCCCAGCGGCCAGAGCGGGCGGCGTTGCAGCGCGGTGCCGACGATGTAGGCGAACGCGAGCACCGCGCCCGCGAGGGCGAGGAGGCGAACCCGCCGCGTGCGCCCGTAGCGCAGCGCCACCGCACCCAGCGCGATGTAGGCAATCAGGCCGCCGAGCTTCGCCGCCAGCCACGGGTGCGCCAGCGGCGACAGGCGCGCCAGGACGACCATGGCCACACCGGCGGCGAGCAGCACGGTATCGACGACGTGCGGGGCGATGCGGACGAAGCGGCGATTGAGCGCGGGCGAGTCGGCCAGCATCAGTGCCGCGCGTGCCAGGAAGCCGGCGGCGCTAACGATCACCGCCGCCAGGTGCAGCAACCGGAGCGAGTCGTACGCCGACGCCACGCGGCGACCGGGCCGCTTCAGGCCAGCGCGAGCGCCGGTGGCACGCTGGCGGCAGACTGTGGCCGCTCGTCGGCCTCACCGAGCAGGTAGGCGATCAGCTCGCGCACCGGCCTGATCTGGCTGCCGAAGGGCAACTTTCCGGCGCCGCGGAAGAACAGCCCGTGATCGAGGTCGCCGCACAGCGCCGCGGCGAGCTGATGATCGATGCAGAACTGGCCGAACCGCGCCAGGCCGTCGCGCAGCCCGCACTGCGCCAGGCAGTCGAAGATCATCGTGCAGCGCTTCTTCGCCGCACGCGCCGCCGCCTTGGCCTGCAGCTTCGGGGCCAAGCGCAGGTAGTTCTCCAGCCACGGCGTGCGCACCGCGCGCGCGGGCAGCCCGGCGACGCTGACGAACTCAACGATGTCCTCCGATCTCGCCTCGGCGAGCACGCGCTTGAACCGCGGATGCGCGTCCCCCTCGGCGGTCACGGCGAAGGCGGTGCCAAGTTGCACTGCCGAGGCGCCGAGGTCGAACAGTTCGCGCACCCGCTGCGGCGAGTCGATGCCGCCGGCGGGAATCAACGGCACCTGCTCGGCGCCGTGCGCGCGCAGCAGCGCCCGCGCCTCGGGCAGCACGCGCTCGAAGTCGAAGCGGGGATCGGCGAGCTCGTCGAGGCGTGCCGCGCCGAGGTGGCCGCCGGCGTGCTTCGGATGCTCGATGACGATCGCGTCCGGCAGGCGACCCTTGCGCTCCCACTTCTTCAGAACCAGGGCGATGCCGCGCGCATCCGACAGGATCGGCACCAGCGCCACCTTGGGGTAATCGGCGGTCAGGTCGGGCAGGTCCAGCGGCAGCCCGGCGCCGACGACGATCGCATCGATGCCGCTGGCGCAGGCCCGGCGCACGTACGCGGCGTACTCGGAGACGGCGCGCATCACGTTGACCGCCAGCAGCCCGGCGCCGGCGGCGATCCGGCGCGCGGCGGAGATCTCGCGGTCGAGCGCCTCCAGATTGGCGGCATTGATGGCCGCCTTGGCGGCTTCGCCGGTCAGCCCCGAACTGCGCGCCATGAGGTCAGGATGGTGGCGGCGCAGATCGACCGCGGCGAGCGTGCCGACGGCGTTGTTCGCCGCCACCGTGCCGGCGAGCCGATGCGCGGAGACGCCCAAACCCATGCCGCCCTGCACGATCGGCTTAAGAAGCCGCCCCGCGATTCGCAGCGGCGGCAGTTGGACTGAGGGCATGCGGGCGATCCTTTACGTTGAGGCGGCGTAGCGCCGTGGCAGGCGAACGGTCGGCGCGAGTGTCGCGGCGATCGGCCGTTACGGCCTTGAGCGGCATCAACCGCCGCGGCACTCGCCCGGATATTTCATGAGGTCGCTCCCTAAGGCGGGTTGCGGGCAGCTTTGGCGAGGACTTGGCGCGACCGAGCCGCGCAGCCACTTGGGATCGACGGGGCGTCGCGCGTTTGCGCGGCGCTTGCGGGCGCGGGGTTGCGCGCTTGCCCACGGCGCGGCTTGCAAGCCGCGCCGTCTCGGCTCCGTCCGCCAAGCCGCAGGGCTTGGCGCAGCCGCGGGCCTCGCCCTCGCCAAGGGCGAGCGGCGATGAGTCGGAGCCGCGAGCGGGCCAAGGCTTGCGCCGTCGCGCGCAATCCGCATCCCGCATGCATCCGCGCAATTCCCACGTCCCTCGTGGAACATCCGGGCTCGCCCGGCGCGTGCCGCTTAGCAGGGATCATGTCGCCGCGGCGGCAGCCGGCGGACACTGCACCGTGCGGCGCCCGGATGCCGCCATGCCCTTGGGAGGGTCGACCATGATCGTTCTCGATGCCCGCGACTGGGAACCGCCACGCCCCTTCGAAGCGGTGTTGCAGGCGCTTTGCGACCTGCCGCCCGGGGAGCGGATCCGCCTGGTCGTGGGGCGCGAGCCGCTGCCGCTTTACGCGGTGCTGGAGCGCAACGGCTACGCCTGGTTCGCGATGGCGCGCGACGACGGCGCCTTCGAGATCGACATCTGCGAGCGGGCGGCCTTCGGCGACAAGTGAAGCTCAGCGGGCGTGGCGGCGCAGCCGCTCCACGTCGCGGACGTGGATGCGGCGGCCGTGCACCTCGATCAGGCCCAGCGCCGACAGGTCGTGCAGGATCCGCGACAGGTGCTCCTGGGTCAGGTTCAGCCGCGAGGCGATCACTCCTTTGGCCACTGGCAGCTCGATGTCGATGCTCCCGGTCAGGCCCTCGGCGGCTTCCTCGCCGCCGACACAGTCGCGCAGCAGGAAGCCGATCAGCCGCTCGGTGCCGGAACGCGTCGAATAGGCCTCGACGTCGGCCACCAGCTGGTGCAGCCGCCGCGATAGGCCGGCGAGCATCCGGCGGGCGAAGGCGGGGTCGCGCTCGATCTGCTCGAACACCGTTTCCTTGGGCACCAGCAGCAGCAGGCTGTCGGCCAGCGCCTGCGCGCTGACCACGTGCGGCGCTTCGAGGAACATCACCGCTTCGCCGAAGCTGCGCCCCGGCTCGATGATCTCGATCACCTTTTCGACGCCGCTCGGCGAGACGAACGACAGCTTCACCCTGCCGGTGCAGACGATGTAGGTGCCGGCCGCGGGGTCGCCGCGGCGGAACAGCGTCTCGCCGCGCGCCAGCCGAATCAACCGCGCCGCGGCGGCGATGCGCGCCTGCTGTTCCGCTGACAGCTCCTTGAACAGCGGCAGGTTGGCGACGAAGGCCTCGGCGTGCAGCGCGGCGGCGGGCATGGTGGCGGCACAGGCGAAAGGCGCGCGATCAGTATGCCGCAGCGGCACGCTGGCGGAACGCCTCGGCCATTCGCCGAAGCAGATCGCGGCCATCCCGGGCGGTGGCGGTTCGTGCGGCCAGCGGGGGCAGTGGCGTCATGCGAGGTCACGCCGGCGGAACGCCTCGGTCATTCGCCGAAGCGGATCGCGACTCTCCCGCGCGGTGGCGTTTCGCGGCACGGGCAGGGGCAGCGGCGTCATTCGCGGTCAAGCCCGCGGTCAGAAGTTGAAGCCGCGGCTGACCTCGACGTCCACCTGCCAGGCCACCATGCCGTAGTTCTGGGCGTACTTGGCGAACAGGGCGTCGATGACGCGCTGCGCCGTGTCCGGCTCACACAGCACCTCGATGCGGATGTTGCTCGACGGCGCCCAGCGGGCGTCCTGTTCGCCGCGGGCGCCGCGGCCGCGCACGTCGCAGATCGAATAGCCCTTGGCGCCGAGCGAACCGACGAGGTCTCGCGCGATCAGCCGCTCCAGCGCGCTTTCGCAGATGATGGTGACCAGTTTGACGCTGCGCTGCTGCATGGCAAGCTCTCTTTCGGTTGCGGCCGCCGCCTGGAGCCCGCGGGCGTCAGCCGGCGGGAAGCAGTTCGAGAATCGGCACCGAAGGCGTGTGCAGGATCCGGGCGAGCGCGTAGTACAGCGGGATGCCGACGACGACGTTGAACGGGAACGTGACCCCGAGCGAGGCGCCCATCGACAGCGCCGGGTTGGCCTCGGGGACCGCGATGCGCATCGCCGCCGGCGCAGCGATGTAGGACGCGCTGGCGTAGAGCACGGCGAGTAGGGTGGTGCCGCCGACGGAGAGGCCCAGCCAGTAGCCGACGAAGGCGCCGCCAAAGCCGGAGACGACCGGCACCACAATGCCGAAGCCGATCAGGAATCCGCCGGTCTGGCGCAGGTCGCCCAGCCGGCTGGCGGTGATCAGCCCCATCGCTAGCAGGAACAGCGACAGCACGCCCTTGAACATGCCGCCGTAGAAGTCGCTCAGCGCCGCGGCGCCGTCGGCGCCGGCGACCCAGCCGATCGCCAGCGCGCCAACCAGCAGCACGATCGCCTTGCCGGCCAGCACCTCGTGCGCCAACGTGTGCCAGGGCGTGTCCCTCGAAATGCCCTTGGCCAGCAGCACGCCGATGATCAGGGCCGGGAACTCGAGGAACACCAGCAGTACCGAGAGATATCCCTCGAAGAAGATGTCCTGCCGGGTCAGGAACGAGGCGCCGACGGCGAAGGTGACGACGCTCACCGAGCCGTAGTGGGCGGCGATCGACGCCGCGTCGGGACGCGGCAGCCCGCCGAACACGCGCAGCACCGGGTAGGCGACCAGCGGCGTGCCCGCGCTCATCACCACGGCCACCGCGATCGACCAGGCCAGTGCCGGGGTCGCCGCCTGCGAAAGCTCGATCCCGCCTTTCAGCCCGATGGCGATCAGCAGGTAGATCGACAGCACGTCGACCAGGCCGGCGGGCAGCTTCAGGTCGGAGCGCAGCACCCCGGCGGCTGCGCCGAGCACGAAGAAGCCAACGACGGGGTCGACGGTCATCGCTTCATCGCGGCGGCCGCGGCGCCGCTATCGGCTCACTCGTCGCGCGCTACCGGACGTGAAGGCGCGGCGGCCGGCGCGAGCAGGATCGTCAGCAGCAGCGAGGCGTCGCGGTGCGCGTGCAGCGCGTGCGGCACGCCACCGGTCAGGTAGAGCAGATCGCCCGGTCGCAGCCGCCGCGTGGTGCCGTGCGCCTCGAAGTCGACCTCGCCTTCGAGGCACTGCACGGTGATCTCGCCCGGTACGCGGTGCTCGCGCAGCCGCGCCCCAGCCCGCAGCACGAGGCGGTTGACCTCCAGCGCGGCGGACTTGATCAGCGTGTGCGAGCGGGACGAGGCCAGTGCCGCCCCGTGGGGGGCGAGGCTGGCGGCCTCGCCGCTGGCAAGGTGGGTCAGGGCCATGGTCAGATCCGCCGGGTGCGCGTCGGCCCGGGCGGGTCGACGCCGGGCGCGACCCGCTTCAGCGGCGGGCGCGGACCACCTGGTAGGCGCGGCCGAGGTAGGCCAGCGCGCCGAAGCCGCTCCACACGTGCACCAGGCGCGAGAACGGGAAGACGAGGAAGATCGTCAGCCCGAGCACGAGGTGCAGCTTGAAGATCGGCGCCACGTCGACGATGTACGAGGCGGCGTCGGTGCGCAGCGTGACGATGTGCTGCGCCCAGGTCATCAGCTTGATCATTTCGCCGCCGTCGCGGTGCTGCCAGGAGAAGTAGAGCGACACCAGCCCCAGCAGCAGCTGCACCGCCAGCAGCCAAAGCACGACCCAGTCCATCGTCGTGGTGGTGACGCGGATCCGCGGCTCGGTATAGCGGCGGTGCATCAAGATGACGAGCCCCACCAGCATCAGCACCCCGGCCGCGCCGCCGGCGACGATGGCCAGCATCTGCTTGGCGGGCGCCTCGATGCCGATCGCGTGCCACACCGGCACGGGCGTCAGCAGCCCGACCAGGTGGCCGAAGAAGATGCCCAGGATGCCGATGTGAAAGAGGTTGGAGCCGACGCGCAGCTGGCCGCTGCGCAGCATCTGGCTGGAGTCCGACTTCCACGTGTACTGCTCGCGGTCGAAGCGGATCAGGCTGCCGATGAAGAACACCGCCATGCAGATGTAGGGATAGATGCCGAATGCGAAGGTGTGCAGCGAGCTCATGCGACTCTCCGGTGGATCTGGATCGGTTGCGCCTGCCCGCGGCCTGGCGCGGGCGGGCAGGGTGGGTCGGCGCCGAGGAAGCCGACGGGGGCGTCGAGCCAGGCGGCGTCGATCGCCTCCGGCGAGGTGTCATCCTCCCCCGGCGCATCGGCCTTAAGCGGCGGCTCGCCGGCCAGTGCCAGCAGCAGGTCGAGCGCGCCGGCGTAATCGGAGCCCCGGCTGGCCAGCGTCGCGCCGATCGCGCGCACCAGGTGCGTGACCTCGGCCAGCTGCTGCTGCGCCTGCGCCGGCGGCAGCAGCGAGACGTACTCGAGGAACGCCGGCAGGTAGTCCGGCAGCTGCTCGGTCGACGGCTCGATGCCGGCGGCGCGGTACATCTCGAGCAGATCGACCATCGCCTGGCCGCGGTCGCGCGAGTCGCCGTGCACGTGCTCGAACAGATTGAGCGACGTGCGCCGGCCGCGGTCGAAGGTCTCGACGTAGCGCTCCTGCGCCTCGATCAGGTCGTCTTGGGCCAGGCGGTCGAGCAGCGGCTGCACGGCGGCGCGGCGGCCGGCCTTTGCCGGTGCGGCGGCCAGCACGGCGGCCAGCTCGGGGATCGCCGCGCACAGCGGCTCGCTCGGGTAGTCGAGCAGCCGCGCCAGCGCGCGCAGCGCCAGGGCGGTGCGGTCCGGGGTGGCCATCACGCCTGCTCCTTGATCGGGATGACACGCCGCTTGCCGCCGAACAGGCTCTTCGCCCCGGCCTTCTCGTCGGTCGGGTTGCCGAGCGTGAAGCCGCACGAGCCGCGCAGGTCGAAGGCGTCCTCGGCGTACTCGCGGTGCGTCGTCGGGATGACGAAGCGGTCCTCGTAGTTGGCGATCGCCATGATCCGGTACATGTCCTCGACCTCGGCGAGCGTGATGCCGGCCTGCTGCAGGACCTCGGGGCGGTCGACGCCGTCGACGTGGCGGCCGCGCATGAAGGCGCGCATCGCCAGCATCCGCTCCAGCGCCCGGGCCACGGGCGCTTCGTCGCCGGCCGTCAGCAGGTTGGCGAGGTACTTCAGTGGAATGCGCAGGCTCGCCACGTCCGGCAGCTCGCCCTTCATCTCGATGGCGCCGGCCTGCACGCGCGCCTGCACCGGCGACAGCGGCGGGATGTACCAGACCATCGGCAGCGTGCGGTACTCCGGGTGCAGCGGCAGCGCGACCCGCCAGTCGACCGCCATCTTGTAGACGGGCGAGTTCCTCGCCGCCTCCAGCCACGCCTCGG
>CALGWX010000002.1 GCA_937936215.1 uncultured Burkholderiaceae bacterium
CGGATCGCCCTACGCAGCCGCGCTCGCGTCACCGCCCCTTTCTCGCCGCCGCCGCCCTCCTGCGTCCAACTCGGGCAAGCGCCGTGAACGGTGAGGTTTGCCGCTTTGGCCACTAGCCGCGACGCACACGTCCCCGCGGCGAGCGTCGGCGTGGCCGGCCACCGTGGAGCGCAGCGCGTCGGCTGCGTCGCCACCTTGCGGCCGAGACGATGACTTTCGCCGTCTCGATGGCGGTGCTGCTCGCGGCGCTGCTGCACGCGGCCTGGAACGCGATGATCAAGGGCGGCGGCGACGCGCTGCACGACACCGCCGGCATCATCGTTGGCGCGATGCTGATCGCGCTGCCGTTCGCGCTCGTCGTGCCCTTTCCGGCGCCGGTGGCGTGGCCGTTCATCGCCGCGTCGGTCACGGTGCACCTGGCCTACTACGCGCTGATGATCGCCGCCTACCGCGCCGGCGACCTGTCGCTGGTGTATCCGCTGATGCGCGGCGTGGCGCCACTCGTCACCGCGGTGGCGGGCATCGCCGTCCTCGGCGAGACGCCGCCGTCGCTCGCCTGGCTCGGCATGCTGCTGATCTCGGCCGGCGTGGTCCTGCTCGGCTTCCGCGCCCTGGGCCATGCGCCGGCGCGCGCGGCGGTGGGCTACGCGCTCGCCAACGCGGCGGTGATCGCGCTGTACACGCTGATCGACGGCCAGGGCGCGCGCGTCTCCGGCAATGCCTGGAGCTACATCGTCTGGCTGTTCGTCTTCGACGGCATCCCGTTTTCGCTGTGGATGCTCGCCACCCGGCGCGACAGTTTCCTAGCCCACCTGCGCCAGCGCAGCCGGCGCGTGTTCGTCGGCGGCGGCCTGTCGGCCGCGGCCTATGCGATCTCGGTGTGGGCAATGACCAAGGCGCCGGTGGCGCTGGTGGCGTCGCTGCGCGAGACGTCGGTGCTCTTCGCGACCCTAATTGGCGCGCGCCTGCTGCGTGAGCGCCTGTCGGCGCGGCGCTGGAGCGGCGTGGTGGCGGTCGTCGCCGGCGTGATCGCGCTGAAAGCGGCATAAGGAGGCGCCCAATCGCGCTGACCGCGAGAGGAACCGCCCGCAGCTCGGCGCGCCGTGCCGGCGGTTAGGGGAAACCGCCTGTGGCGCGCTAGCGGTTAGGGCACCGGCCGTGGCGCGGCGCATCGTGCCGGCGCTGAGACGAACCGCGTCTGACGTGACACGCGCGCCGGTTGATGGCGGCCGCGCCGCCTCCCGCCAATGGACGCGGCAGAGCGGGGTGGGCGCCGCCTCGGGCTGAAGACCGTTTCGCCCGGCTTGGGGAGCGCGGCTGGGCGCAGACGAAGGGGAATCGTGGCGGCTGAGGGCATCGAGTCCGCTGCCGGCCTTGCGGCGCCCGGTCGGCCGCAAACGGCGGGCAACCTTGACCGTCGCTGCGCCAGCTCGCTAAAGGCCGCGCCCCGCGAGGCAAGCCGCCCGCCGTGGCGCCTGACCGTCACTGCGCCGGCTCGCCACGGGCCGGCCCCTTGTCCTGCGTCCGCGCCACTGCGTAGCATTGGCATCGCCTGAAATCACCTTGCCGCCCTGCGATGCGCCTGCCGCTCGCCCTGCTCGCCGCGTTGATCTCCGGCTGCGCGACGGTGGCGCCGCCGCCGTCGGACGACGTGGTGCCGTTTTCAGCCAACTCGCCGCATGCCGAGACGCCGCGCCACTGGCGGCCGCTGGTGATCACGCGCAACAAGGCGCCGACGCAATACCGGCTCGCCTTCGACGAGCAAGCGAGCGCGGTCGTCGTCCACGCGCGCGCGGCGCGCTCCGCCAGCGGGCTGAAGCAGCCGCTCGACGTCGACCCGGCCGAGCGGCCGGTGGTGGCGTGGCGATGGCGGGTGCAGCAACTGATCGATGGCGCCGACAATCTCGACCGCCACGCCGAGGACTCGCCGGTGCGGCTGCTGCTGTTCTTCGATGGCGACAAGTCGCGGCTGCCGGCGCGCGACCAGGTCGCGCTGGAGATGGCGCAGATGCTCAGCGGCCAAAGCGTGCCTTACGCCACGCTGATCTACATCTGGGAGAACCGTCAGCCGGTGGGCACGGTGATCGACAGCGCGCACACCGGCCGGATCAAGATGATCGTCGCTGGCAGCGGCCGCGACCGCCTCGGGCAATGGAAGCAGTTCGAGCGCAACTTCGTCGCCGATTTCGAGCGCGCCTTCGGCGAGAAGCCGGGCCGGCTGATCGGCATCGGCATCCTCACCGACACCGACAACACCGGCGCCGAGGTCGAGGCCTACTACGGCGACATCGAGCTGCGCCGCGCCTCCTAGCCCGGATATTTCACGAGGTCGCCCCCGAATGCGTGATTTCGTGAGCTTGGACAAGGGGTTGTGGCAGGTGAACCGCGTCGGCAGGTTGGATCGTCGGGGCGACGCGGGCTTGCGCGGCGCCTGCGCGGTGGTCTTGCGCTCAAGTGCTCGCAAGGGCTCGCCAGCCTTTGCTGCGCCCCTCTCGTGCAACCTGCCGCGCGCATCCGCGCGCGCAACTCCCGCGTCCCCCGTGAAATAGCCGGGCTAGCGCAGCACGGCTTTCGGCGCGGGCGTGGCGTCGCATCGGCGCGCCATCGGGGCGAGGGTTTTCCCGGCCCGACTCGCCCTTGCCGCAGCGCAACGCGTTGACCGGCCCTGCGCGTTGATGCAGGATGCGCCGGCCGCGCCCCCTGCGCCCAACCGATCAAGGAGAAACCACCATGCTTCGCCATGTCGTCGCCTCGCTGCTGGCCGCGGCCCTTGTCGCCGCGCCCGCGTTGCAGGCCAAGACCCTGCGCTGGGCCAGCCAGGGCGACATCCTGACCTTCGACCCGCACTCGCAGAACGAGGGCCTGAACAACACCGCTAACTCGTACGTCTACGAGCCGCTGATCACCTACAACGAGAAGTTCGAGTTGGAGCCGGCGCTGGCGGTCAAGTGGAGCCAGGACACGCCGCTGATCTGGCGCTTTGAGCTGCGCAAGGGCGTGAATTTCCACGACGGCACCCCGTTCACCGCCGACGACGTCGTCTTCTCGATCGAGCGGGCGCTGCACCCGACCTCGAACTTCCGCGCCTACACGACGGCGATCCAGGCCGCGCGCAAGGTCGACGACCACACCGTGCTGATCGTGACCACGGTGCCCAACCCGGTGCTGCTGCGGCAGTTGCCGGAGCTGCGCATCATGAGCAAGACCTGGGCGGAGAAGCACAAGGTCACCGCGCCGACCAACTTCGTGCAGAAGGAGGAAAGCCACGCCGTGCGCAACGCCAACGGCACCGGCCCGTACATGCTGAAGAGCCGCGAGGTCGACGTGCGCACGGTCTTCGTCGAGAACCCCAACTGGTGGGGCAAGGCTACCAAGAAGGGCAACGTCACCGAGATCGTCTACACGCCGGTCAAGTCCGACGCCACCCGCACCGCGGCGCTGCTGTCGGGCGAGCTGGACTTCGTGCTCGACCCGCCGCCGCAGGACCTGGCGCGGCTGAAGGCCAACCCGGCGATCAAGCTCGTCGAGGGCGCCGAGAACCGCACCATCTTCCTCGGCTTCGACCAGCACCGCGACGAGTTGCTGTACTCCGACGTCAAGGGCAAGAACCCGTTCAAGGACCTGCGCGTGCGGCAGGCGCTTTATCACGCCATCAACATCGACGCGATCCACAAGTCGGTGATGCGCGGCTCGTCCGACCCCACTGGCGCCATCATCCAGCGCGCCGTCAACGGCTGGACGCCGGCGGCGCACCAGCGGCTGCCGTACGACCCCAAGAAGGCGCGCGAGCTGCTCGCCGCGGCCGGCTACCCGAACGGCTTCTCCTTCACGCTCGACTGCCCCAACAACCGCTACATCAACGACGAGGAAATCTGCAAGGCGCTGGTGACGATGTGGGCGCAGGTGGGGCTGAAGGTGAACCTCAACGCGATGCCGCGCGCGACCTACTTCCCGAAGATCCAGAAGTACGACACCTCGGCGTACCTGCTCGGCTGGGGCGTGCCGACCTTCGACGCGCTGTACTCGCTGCAGTCGCTGGCGCGCACCGTTGGCAAGGACGGCGACGGCAACTTCAACCTCGGCCGCGTCAGCAACCCGGAGTTCGACAAGCTGGTCGACGCGATGAAGAGCGAGACCGACCAGAAGAAGCGCAACCAGCTGATCGCCGACGCGCTGCTGATCCACAACCGGGAGGTCATGCACATCCCGCTGCACAACCAGGTGATCCCGTGGGCGATGCGCAAGAACGTCACCGTCGTCCACCGCGCTGATAACCGGCTCGAAGCTCGTTGGGTTCGCATCGACTGATGCGAACCCAACCGAGCCGGTTGCGTCGGCGGCTGGCTTCGGCGCAGCCGGAGTCAAGCAGGGGCACCTGAGCGCGCCTGCGGCCGGGCGCACAGCGGCTGCAAGCGCGCCGGGGCCGTGCCGATGGACTTCGGCGCTTCCCGCTTGCCGCGTGGGTCGGCATTCGCGCCCGCTGCGGTAGCGGGCGGGATCGTGTTGCGGCGCTCGAGGCTTCCGAACTTTCCGCGGCCTGCGGTCGACGCGCGTCGGGCCTGGCGGTGAGGCGGCAGGGGCTGCGCCGGCGCCCCGTGATCCGGCCATTGTCGTCGCCACGCGTATATTTCCGGCCCATGACGGCCCGGCCGGAAGCTCCCTGATCGGCCGGGCTTTTTGCTGTTGCTCATGCTCGCCTTCATCGTCCGCCGGCTGCTGCAAGCGATCCTCGTCATGCTGACGGTCGCTTTCGTGGCCTTCCTGCTGTTCCAGTACGTCGGCGACCCGGTGGCGCAGATGCTGGGCCAGGACGCCACGCCCGAGGACCGCGCCCGG
Organism: uncultured Burkholderiaceae bacterium; assembly: GCA_937936215.1. Lineage (GTDB taxonomy): Bacteria > Pseudomonadota > Gammaproteobacteria > Burkholderiales > Burkholderiaceae_F > JADJWR01. Next base: position 4,837 of record CALGWX010000002.1, read on the forward strand.
CTTCGCGCCGAGCTGGGCCTGGACCAGCCCTTCTTCGTGCAGTTTGCGACTTTCGTCGGCAACGCCGCGCAGGGCGACTTCGGCATCAGCCTGCGGCAGGGCCGCGCGGTGTCGACGCTGATCAAGGAGCGGCTGCCGGCCACGCTGGAGCTGTCCTTCGCGGCCGCGATCATCGCCGTCGTGGTCGGCATCCCGGCGGGCGTCTACACGGCGCTGCGGCGAAACTCCTGGTTCGCGCACTTCTTGCTCGCGGCCTCGCTGGTCGGGGTGTCGCTGCCGACCTTTCTGATCGGCATTCTCTTCATCCTCGTCTTCGCGGTGCAGCTCGGCTGGCTGCCCTCGTTCGGCCGCGGCGAGACGGTGGCGATCGGCTGGTGGACCACGGGGCTGCTGACGGCCAAGGGCTGGCAGCACCTGATCCTGCCGGCGATCACGCTATCGCTGTTCCAGCTCACCCTGATCCTGCGCCTGGTGCGCGCCGAAATGCTGGAGGTGCTGCGCACCGACTACATCAAGTTCGCCCGCGCACGCGGGCTTACCAACCGCGCCGTGCACTTCGGCCACGCGCTGAAGAACACGCTGGTGCCGGTGATCACGATCACCGGCCTGCAGCTGGGCGGCATCATCGCCTTCGCCATCGTCACCGAGACGGTGTTCCAATGGCCGGGCATGGGGCTGCTGTTCATCCAGAGCGTCCAGTTCGCCGACATCCCGGTGATGGCCGCCTATCTGTGCCTGATCGCGCTGGTGTTCGTGATCATCAACCTGATCGTCGACCTGCTGTACTTCGCCGTCGATCCGCGGCTGCGGATCGACCGGGCGTCGCTGGCGCACTGACATGGGTCGATGCCCGATTGCCGTCGTCTCCGTGGCGCCGCAGCCGGGCGCCGCCAGCGATGCGTGTGCGGCGCGAGGAGCTTCGCGCCGGCCGCGGGCTGAGCCCGGGCGAGCCGGCTGCCCGGTCGGCGGGGCATCGCTGGCATGAACGCCTACCTCGGCATCGCGCTGAAGTCGCCGGTCTCGTTCGTCCTCGCCGAGCACGAGCGGCTCACCGCGATCCGCCGTGACCTGCACGCGCACCCCGAGTTCGGCTTCGAGGAGCACCGCACCGCGGCGCTGGTGGCCGAGCGGCTGCATTACTGGGGCATCGAGGTGCACACGGGGGTCGGCAGGACCGGGGTGGTCGGCGTCATCCACGGCCGCCGGCAGGATTCCGGCAAGGCCGTCGGCCTGCGCGCCGACATGGACGCGCTGCCGATCCAGGAGGAAAACGACTTCGCGCACAAGTCGAAAAAGCCGGGCCTGATGCACGGCTGCGGCCACGACGGGCACACGACGATGCTGCTCGGCGCCGCGCAGTACCTGGCGGCGACCCGCAACTTCGACGGCACCGTGTACGCGATCTTCCAGCCCGCTGAGGAGGGCTTCGGCGGCGCCAAGGTGATGATCGAAGACGGCCTGTTCGTGCGCTTTCCGTGCGACGAGGTCTACGCACTGCACAACTGGCCGGCGCTGCCGGCGGGCCACATCGGCCTGAACCCGGGGCCGATGATGGCGGCGGCCGACCGCATCGAGATCACCATCAGCGGCCGCGGCGGCCACGCCGCCCACCCCCACCTGACGGTGGACCCGGTGCTGATCGCCGGCCACATCATCACCGCCGCGCAGAGCATCGTCGCCCGTAACACGGCGCCGATCGACGCGGCGGTGGTGTCACTTTGCTCGCTGTCAGCGGGCCACCCCGGCGCCTTCTCGGTGATCCCGCGCGAGGCGAAGCTGGTCGGCACCGTGCGCGCGTTCCAGCACAGCATCCAGGAGATGATCGAGCGGCGGCTGACGGAACTCGCGCAGTCAGTGGCGCGCGCCTTCGGCGGCGAGGCTACCGTCAACTACCAGCGCATCTACCCGGCGACGATCAATCACGCGCCGCAGTACGAGCACGCGGTGGCGGTGGCCGAGGAACTGGTCGGCCGGGAGCGGGTGGCGCGCAACCTGCAGCCGAGCATGGGCGCCGAGGACTTCGCCTTCATGCTGCAGGCCCGCCCAGGCTGCTACGCGCGGCTGGGCCAGGGCGGCGTCGACGGCGGCTGCTGGCTGCACAACAGCCGCTACGATTTCAACGACGCGGTGATCCCGCTCGGCGCCGGGTATCTCGCGGCGCTCGCCGAGCGGCGGATGCCGCTGAAGACCACTGCCTGACCGAGGAGACAGGACGATGAGAGCACGCTCGTTCGCTGCCGCTGCCGCGCTGGCCCTTGCCGCCGCCGCCGGCGGCGCGCTGACGGCCACGCCTGCGCTGGCCAAGACGTTCAAGTTCGCCAACCAGGGCGACGCGCTGTCGATGGACCCGCACTCGCTGAACGAGTCGCTGCAGCTGAACTTCACCTTCAACATCTACGAGCCGCTGGTGGGCCGCGGCAAGAAGCTGGAGCTGGTGCCGGCGCTGGCCACCGACTGGAAGCAGACCGCGCCGACGGTGTGGCGGTTCAACCTGCGCAAGGGCGTGCAGTTCCACGACGGCACGCCGTTCACCGCCGACGACGTGATCTTCTCGTACCAGCGCGCCAAGGCGGACGGCTCGGACGTCAAGACCTACGTCGGCGCGATCAAGGATATCGTCAAGGTCAACGATCACGCCATCGACGTGATCACCAACGAGCCGTTCCCGATCCTGCCCGACGTGATCACCAACTGGGCGATCATGAGCAAGAAGTGGTGCGAGGAAAACCGCGCCACCGTGCCGGTGGACCGCCGCAAGGGGGTGGAGAACGCGGCGTCGTTCCGCGCCAACGGCACTGGCCCGTTCCGCCTGCGCAGCCGCGAGCCGGCGGTGCGCACGACGCTGGTGCGCAACCTCAACTACTGGGACAAGTCGATCGAGACCAACATTGACGAGGCGATTTTCACGCCCATTGCCAACGCCAGCACGCGGGTGGCGGCGCTGCTGTCCGGCGAGATCGACATGATGGAGCCGGTGCCGGTGCAGGACGTGGCGCGCATCAGCGCCAACCCCGGGCTGAAGGTGCTGCAGGGCCCGGAGCTGCGCACGATCTTCCTCGGCATGGACCAGGGCCGGCCCGAGCTGCAGTTCTCGAATGTCAAGGGCAAGAACCCGTTCAAAGACAAGCGCGTGCGGCAGGCCTTTTACCAGGCCATCGACATCAACGCGATCCAGAAGGCGGTGATGCGCGGCGCGGCCACGCCCACCGGGCTGATGATCGCGCCGGGGATCAAGGGCTTCCCGGCCGACCTGAACACGCGGCTGCCGTTCGAGCCGGCGGCAGCGCAGAAGCTGCTGGCGGAGGCCGGCTACCCGCAGGGCTTCGAGGTCGGCATGAACTGCCCGAACGACCGCTACGTCAACGATGAGGAGATCTGCAAGGCGGTGGCGGCGATGCTCGCCAAGGTTGGCGTCAAGGTGAACCTGACCGCCGAGAGCAAGGCCACCTACTTCCCGAAGATCCTGCGCCGCGACACCTCGTTTTACCTGCTTGGCTGGACGCCGGGCAGCTACGACTCGCACAACCCGCTGTTCGCGCTGATGTCCACGCCCGGCGCTGGCGGCCAGGGGCAGTTCAACCTCGGCAGCTACAGCAACCCGAAGGTGGACGAACTGACCAAGGCGATCGCGGTCGAGACCGACCCGAAGAAGCGCAACGAGATGATCCGCGAGGCGATGAAGATCCACCAGGACGACATCGGCCACATCCCGCTGCACCAGCAGGCGCTGGCCTGGGCGATGAAGAAGAACGTCGAGACCGTACAGCTGGCGGACAACTACATGTTCCTGAAGTGGACGGTCGTCAAGTAGCCACGAGGTTGCCGCCGCGATGAACGCGCTCGCCCGGCTCTGGGACAGCGACGTCGCCTACAGCTTCCGCACGTCGCCGGTGGCCATCGGCGCCTTCGTGGTGGCCTTCGTGCTGATCTTCGCCGCCGTGTTCGCCGAGTGGGTGGCGCCGCACAACCCGTTCGACCTGGCCACCATCAACCTGCTCGACGCCTCTAAGCCGCCGGCCTGGGACGCCGAGGGCGATCGGCGCTTCCTGCTCGGCACCGACGACCAGGGCCGCGACGTCTACTCGGCGATCCTGTACGGGATGCGCATCTCGCTGCTGATCGGCGTGGTCTCGGTGATCCTGTCGGTGATCCTCGGCGTCGGCCTCGGGCTGCTGTCGGGCTATGTCGGCGGCCGGCTCGACGCCTTCATCATGCGCATCTGCGACGTGATGCTGTCGTTCCCGGCCATTTTGGTGGCGCTGCTGATCGACGGTGTGTTCCGCGCCGCGCTGCCGCGCGAGACGCACGGCGACGTCGCTTTCGCGGTGCTGATCCTGGCCATCGCGCTGTCGGGCTGGGTGCAGTACGCGCGCACCGTGCGCGGCTCCACCCTGGTGGAGAAGAACAAGGAGTACGTGCAGGCGGCGCGGGTGATCGGCGTCTCGCCGCTGGCGATCATGGGCCGGCACGTGCTGCCGAACGTGCTCGGGCCGGTGCTGGTGCTGGCCACCGTGCACATCGCCACCGCGATCATCACCGAGGCGACGCTGAGCTTCCTCGGCGTCGGCGTGCCGCCGACGACGCCGTCGCTGGGCACGCTGATCCGCATCGGCAACGAGTTCCTGTTTTCCGGCGAATGGTGGATCACCATCTTCCCCGGCGCCGCGCTGGTGCTGCTGGTGCTGTCGGTCAACCTGCTCGGCGACTGGCTGCGCGATGCGCTCAATCCGAAGCTGCGCTGAGCGCCGCGCGCGGCGTTCCTGAAGGAGGATCAACGATGGCCAAGACACGCCTTGCGATCGGCCTACTCACCGCGGCGAGCCTGCTGGCCGGCTGCGCGACGCCGTTCCAGGGCTCGTTCCTGGTCGGCGAGCGCTTCTTCAAGGCGAGGATGGACACGCAGCCGGTGATCATCCTCAGCGTCGACGGCCGCGACACCACGCAGCGGCGGGTGCTGGTCGATCCCGGCGCGCGCCTCGTGCGCGTGCAGGCGCCGCCGGTACCCGGCGCGCCGAGCGAGACGGCGACGCTGAAGATCGACGTGAAGCCGTGCATGACGTACTACATCGTCGCCGTGCGGCCGAACCGGCTGACCGCCGCCTTCACGCCCGCGGTCGACCACGCCGAGCCGATCGGCGGCTGCACACCGCCCGCGAAGTCGCCGGGATGACGCCGCCGCTGCTCGAGGTGCGCAATTTGCGCATCGAGTTCCCGACCCGGCGCGGCACGCTGCTGGCGGTCGACGACGTCTCGTTCTCGATCGCGCCCGGCGAGGTGCTCGGCGTCGTCGGCGAATCAGGCGCCGGCAAGTCGCTGACCGGGGCGGCGGTGATCGGGCTGCTCGAGCCGCCGGGGCGCATCGCCCGCGGCGAGGTCAAGCTCGACGGCCTGCGCATCGACAACCTGCCGCCGGACGAGATGCGCAAGGTGCGTGGCCGCGAGATCGGGGCCATCTTCCAGGATCCGCTGACCTCCCTCAACCCGCTGTACACGGTGGGCCAGCAGCTGGTGGAGACGATCACCACCCACCTGCACCTGTCGCAGCAGCAGGCGCGCAGCCGCGCCATCGAGCTGCTCGCCGCCACTGGCATCCCGGCGCCGGAGCGGCGCATCGACCACTATCCGCATCAGTTCTCCGGCGGCATGCGGCAGCGGGTGGTGATCGCGCTGGCCCTGGCCGCCGAGCCGAAGCTGGTGATCGCCGACGAGCCGACCACGGCGCTGGACGTCTCCATCCAGGCGCAGATCATCACCCTGCTGAAGACGCTGTGCCGGGAGAAGAAGACGGCGGTGATGCTGATCACGCACGACATGGGCGTGATCGCCGAAACCGCCGACCGCGTGGCGGTGATGTACGCCGGCCGCATCGCCGAGATCGGCCCGGTGGCCGACGTGATCCACCGGCCGCAGCACCCCTACACCGCCGGCCTGATGGGATCGATCCCAAGCATGGAGCACGAGGCGGAGCGGCTGACGCAGATCGAGGGCAGCATGCCGCGGCTGACGGAGATCCCGCCGGGCTGCGCCTTCCATCCGCGCTGCGACAAGGCGTTCGCCCGCTGCAGCCGCGAGCGGCCAGAACTGATGCCCGCCGGCGCCTCGCAGGCCGCCTGCTGGCTGCACGCGGCCGGCGGCGAAAGGCTGGCCGCGTGAGCGCTGTGCCGAGGCCCTCCAGCGACTCGCTTGCGGCCGGCGAGGTGATCGTCAAGGCCGAGGGCGTGTCGAAGTACTTCGACGTCTCGCC
>CALGWX010000003.1 GCA_937936215.1 uncultured Burkholderiaceae bacterium
GAGGTCGATCTGCTCATCGGCGATGCGAGCAAGGCGCGCGAGCAGCTGGGCTGGCAGGCGCAGACGTCGCTGGAGGAGCTGTGCCGGATGATGGTGCAGGCCGACCTGCGCCGCCACGCCAGCGGCGGGCCGGTGTTCTGAATGATGGCGCAAGCGGCTGGAAGTCGGCAGCCTCGTGTGGCTCGGTGCGCGCGCGCGGTGCGCGAGCCATCCCTCACGCGTGATTGCACTGCGCACAGCTCCATCGGATGAGCGCGGCGGATCTTGCCCAGGTCGCCGCGGGGCCACGGGCGGGTGGGGACGATCGCCTTAGGGTGCTGCTGGTCGCTCATGACGCAGGGCTCTTCGGTGCTCAGCGGGTGCTGTTGACGCTGCTTCAGGGGATCGATGCCTCTGCCTTCGTGTGTCACGTGGTAGCGCCAGAGGAGGGGCCTTTTGTCGAAGCGGCTCGCATGCTGGGTCATACCGTCCACATCAGGCGCATGGTGCGTTGGGTTCCGGCAGCGCGGCAGCTCAGCCGCGTTGGACGCTGGCGCTATACGCGCGAGTGCGTGGTTGGAGCCCGCGAGAGGGCATGGGCGATCGCGGCGTTGCTGCAGCGGCATCGCATAGACGTGGTTTACACGAATACGGTGACCTGCATCGAAGGTGCCCTAGCAGCGAGGATGGCGGCGTTGCCGCATGTCTGGTACGTGACCGAGCCGATTGCTGACAACCCTGAACTTCGGGGACTGTTTCCGGGCGTTGCATATCGCTCCGTCCTGCGAATGCTGTCTTCGAGCGTGGTGTTCTGCTCTAGCAGTCTGGCGGCCACATACGGTGCTCGGGCAAACGGCAGTGCTGTGGTCTACCCTGGCGTGCCCCTGTCACCATCGAGGGAGCGTGCAGTAGCACGTGCTGCCATGCTGGAGCAACTGCAGCTGCAAACCGAAGCCCGGCTGATCGGTGTGGTAGCGGCGCTGCAGCCGCGCAAGGACCACGCCACTTTTCTCGCCGCTGCGAGGCGCGTTGCCACGGCGAGGAACGATGTGCACTTTCTGGTCGTGGGAACGGGCGATGCGGGCTACACGGAAGAGATCCGGCAGCAAGTACGTGAACTGGATCTCGGCAAATGCGTGCACCTGGTCGGCTGGTGGCCCGGCGAGATTCAAGAGTTGATGGCCGGCCTGGATCTGCTGGTGATTCCTTCGATTCAGGAATCTTTTGGGCTTACGGCCGTCGAGGCGCTGGCGATGGGCACGCCGGTGGTTTCGACGCGATGCGGCGGCCCCGCCGAGATCATTCGCGATGGCGTGGATGGCGTTTTGGTGCCGGTGGGCGATCCCCAAGCGATGGCGCAGGCCATGCTGGCGGAGTTGGCGGATCCCGCGGCAGCGCAGGCGCGCGCCCGGACCGGCCGTGAAAGGGTGATGCGCGAATTCACGGCGGAGCGGTTCGTCGCCAACATGGAAGCCCTGCTGCGCGAAGCAGCGGCTCGCAAAGCATGACCACGGCAGAGGGTTCGGCGCGCGCCACGCCGGCGGCAAATGCGGCCGCCGCAGCCGGCGGTGTCCGGGCGATCGCGTTTTACCTGCCGCAGTTCCACCCCGTTCCGGAGAACGATGAGTGGTGGGGCAAGGGGTTCACGGAGTGGCGCAATGTGGTCAAGGCGCGGCCGCTTTTCCCAGGCCATTACCAGCCGCATCTGCCGGCGGACCTGGGCTTTTACGACCTGCGCGTGCCCGAGGTGCGCGAGGCGCAGGCAGCCTTGGCGCGCGAGTACGGCCTGCACGGCTTCTGCTACTACCACTACTGGTTCAACGGCAGGCGGATTCTCGAGCGGCCGTTCAATGAGGTGTTGGCCTCCGGCAAGCCGGACTTCCCCTTCTGCTTGTGCTGGGCCAACGAGAACTGGACGCGTGTGTGGGACGGCGGCGATCGTCACATCCTGCTCGAGCAGCGGTACAGCGCCGAGGACGACGCGGCGCACATTGCTTCACTGATCCCCGCCTTCAAGGATCCCCGCTACATCAGGGTGGAAGGCAGGCCGCTGTTTCTCGTCTATCGCACCGAGCTGATGCCGGAACCTGCGGCGACAGCGCGCCGGTGGCGGGAGGCCGTCCGCGCGGCAGGCCTGCCGGGGATCTACCTGGCACGGGTGGAGCACTTCGTCAAGAACATCGATCCGGCGAGCATCGGTTTCGACGCCGCGGTCGAGTTTGCGCCGGACGGCCCCCGGGGCGAGCTGCGCTATCGCGGCGCCGTGGGTCGGGCGCTTGCAAAGCTGGGCCTGATTCCGCGCGCCTTTGCAGTGAACAAGGTGGCGTCGTATGCAGCCACCGCCGAGGAATTCTCCCGTCGGCCGGACCCGCCGTTTCGCAGATTCTTCGGCGTTACGCCCATGTGGGACAACAGCCCCCGCCGCTCGGTCAACGCGAACATCTACACGGGCTCGACGCCCGAGCGCTATGAGCGCTGGCTTCGTCATGCGGTGGCCAGGACTTTGAAGGCGCACCGCGGTGATGAGCGGCTGGTTTTCATCAACGCCTGGAACGAGTGGGCGGAGGGTTGCCATCTCGAGCCCGACATGAAGTGGGGTCGCGCCTACCTGGAGGCGACGCGTCGCGCCCTGGCGGCGGGCGCTGATGTGAGATCGGCGCATCCGGAGCGGACGGGCGAGCTGGTTGCGCGACCGGCAGTGGGCTTGCGGCGCCAGTGGTGGCGCGTTGTCGGGGGGCTGACGGCGGCGCGAGAGCTTGCGGGCCTTGTGTTCTGGCATCTGCGCCAGGTCGACCGACGTCAATGAATCCGCGCGTCGTCATCATTGTGCTCAACTGGAACGGGGGCCGCGACACGCTGGCCTGCCTGGAATCGCTGAAGCCGGTCCGTCGCGATGATGTCGAGGTGCTGGTCGTCGACAACGGTTCGACCGACGATTCCGTCGCTACCATCCGCGCCGCGTTTCCGGACCTGGAGCTGATCGAGGTCGGCCGCAACCTCGGCTACGCAGGGGGGAACAACGTTGGCATCGAGCGCGCGATGGCGCTGGGGGCGCAGTTCGTGCTCGTGATGAACAACGACACGGTTTGTGCGCCGGACGTTGTCGATCGGCTCCTGGAGGCGGCGGCACGCCATCCGCGGGTCGGCATGTTCTGCCCGCGGATTTTCTACATGGATGAACCCGCGCGAGTGTGGTTCGACGAGGCGCGCTGGAACTCGGCGAAGCTCTGTTTCAGCTTTCCGGGCAAGGGCGTACTGGCTTCCGATCGGCCCGCGCAGGACCGGGACACTGACTACGCTTCTGGAGCGGCGCTGTTCGTGCGCGCAGACGTGGTCCGCCAGGTCGGTTCATTCGATGAGCGCTTTTTCCTTGTCTGGGAAGAGGCAGACTGGTGCTACAGGGCGCGCCAACACGGCTGGCAGAGCATGGTGGTGCCCTCTGCAAGGGTTTGGCACCGCATTGGTTCGTCTTTCGGCAATGAAAGTTCGCCGCTGCGGACGTACTTTTCTTCGCGCAACCGGCTCGTTTGGTTGTTCCGCCACGGCACCTTCGGCGAAAGAGTGCGCGGCCTAGCTGTGGCTGCCCGCGCGGCAGTGCCGCGCTGGCACGTTGCGACGGAGCCGAATATCGCGCTGTGGCGGCGCTGGGTGTGGGCAGGGCGGGATTGGCTGCGGGCCGCAGCGGGTCGCGGCGAGCGGCTGGATTACCTCGCCAAGCGCCGGGCGTTGCTGGACTTCGCCCTTCGTCGGCTCGGGCCGCCGCCGGACTTCATATCGGGCCTGAACCGCCGGTGGAGTGCTCGGAGGGCCAGCCAGATGTCGATGACGGCGCCATGAGCCGCATACCGACAGGGAGCCGGGGCGGGCAGCCGCGCAGGGGGCGCGGCGTGCCTCACCACCACAGCGGGGACCTTTGGCTCGCGCCGAGTGTCGCTGTGCTCGGTCATGCGGCGGCTGAGAAGGGGATGCATACGTGATGAGCCAAGTCCACGGCAAGATTTTCGGCATCGGCCTGTCCAAGACTGGCACCAGCAGCCTGGCGCAGGCGCTGCAGATCCTCGGCTACAAGACGCTCGACAACATGGGCGCGAGCCGTTACGTGGCCGGGGACCTCTCTTCGATCGACCTGGCCACGGTGGAGGCGCACGAGGCGCTGACCGACACGCCGATCCCGAGCTTTTACCGCGAGCTGGACGCGCGCTATCCCGGCTCTAAGTTCATCCTCACCGTGCGCGACCGGCCCGGCTGGCTGAAGTCCTGCATGAAGCAGTTCAATGCGCGCTTTGCCGAGACGCAGAGCGAGCCCAACCGGCGGCTGTTCGAAGACCTGTATGGCACCAACGTCTTCGACGAGGCCAGGTTCTCTGCCGGGTACGACCGCTTCGTGGCCGGCGTGCTGGACTATTTCAAGGATCGCCCGAGCGACCTCCTCGTGCTCGACGTGGCCGGCGGCGAGGGCTGGGAAAAGCTCTGCCCGTTCCTGGGCAAGCCGATCCCGGACGTGCCGTTCCCCAAGGCCAACGTGACGCAGATCCGCTGGATGCGGATGGAAGACCTCGTCGCGCTTGCGGAGGAGGCGGGCCGGGCTCTGCTGCCGTGGTACGAGGGCGAGCTGGCGCCGGAGGCGCAGCGCTCGGGCGTGGGGGCGGCGCTCACCGGCCGCAGGCTGCTCGGGCGCGCGATGAAGCTGGCGCTGGGCCGCGATGCCAGCGAGGCGGCGCGCAAGGCGGCGTTCAAGGTGCTGGCGGCAGGGCTGCGCAAGCTCAACAGCGAGATTCCGATCGTCTCGCCGATGGAGCCGGTTCCGCCCTACGAGGAGCGCAGGCGATGGAACCACCTGTGGCTGGTCGATCCCCTCGACGGCGCCGAGGCCTTCGCGCGCGGCGACAGCGCGTTCTCGGTGAACATCGCGCTGATCGAGGACGGCCGGCCGATCTACGGCGTGGTTCATTCGCCGGCGCGGGGGGTGACGTACTACGGGCGCACGGGCAAGGGGGCGTTCAGGCGCAGCGCCGGTGGCGACGCGCTGGCGCTGGAGGCTGCAGCGAAATCGGCTGCCGGGACGAGTGAAGAAGAGCGCCCTGAGCGCGAGGCGGGGTGCAGCTTTGCGTTGGGCTTATGCCTGGTGGCAGAGGCTGCGCCCCAGGGGGCGCTTTCGTGCGAGTCGGCGATGGAATGGTCGGTTGCCGCTGCACACGCGGTTTTGGCGGCGGCGGGCCTTCAACTTTGCGACGGCGCTACGCGGCCGTTGCGCTACAACCAGAGCGCGCTTTCAGTCCGTTGGGCGTCTGTTTGCCGCTGAGAAGACGTTTTGCCGATTGGCGCGGACGCTGGCATCGGCAAGCGATGCATGCAATGCAGGCAAATTGCCGCGCTCGCGTTACTGGCCCTGCCGTTCTTACTTGACCGAAGCGTAGATCGTCCTCGCGCGCAGGAGCGCGCCTTCGGCGTCCGCCCTCAGCGGGCACTGCGGTGTCATGTTTTTCAAAGTCCCCTGGATGATCGACACCGCGGCGCCCGCGTTGTCTTTGCGTTCTCTCCGAGGGGCGGTGGTCTTCTGCGCGCGAATGAGAAAGATCAGGCCCTCGCAGAAGTGATTCATATAGACGCCGCAACTCGGTGGGATGTTGTACTCGGGGCGGTTTGCCAGCGTGGAGTCGACGTGCAATGTGTAGCAGTACATCGGTAGCTGCGCCCGCTCGATGGCGGTGGCGCGGCCATAGCGGCCGCCGTCCTGAGCAATTGCTGCCGTGCCGATGGCGATCGCGAAAGCGGAGATGGCGAGCTTGAGCTTCATGACAGGCTTCGGCGTCAGTGGGGTAGGGCAAAAAGTCTCGGTCGACCAGAGCGCAGAACGGTAAACGGCTGCGCGTCTAGGGTGAGGGCGTGCGACGCGCGAAAGCATGACAACGGCGGTCGTTCTCGCGCAAGAGCCGTGGCCGTTATCGCTCGGCGCCGGCCGACTTCTGGCTGCCGAGCACGGCGAGCGCTACGCCGTCGACAACGATAACGCTGCCCGGGTGCGGCCAGCTTGGAAGCTGCGCCGCCGCGGCCTGCACTGTCGCAGTAGCTTCCTCGACCGGCACGATCTTTGCGGTATCGCGTAGCAGGCGCGTGACGTACTGCAGGTGCGCTGCGCTGATGAAGTCGGTCGCCACGCCGGTCGTGCGCCGGAACGGATAGCCGTCGTACAGCTTCAGCGTGCCGGCGACGACGAGTGTCTTGCCGTCCCAGCTCGGGTCGTGGAGCGAGCGGGCGCGGGCCAGGATCTGTGTGGCCTGCGAAAAGTGCGCTGTCGTGTTCTGGTGGTTGACGGTGGAGATCCAGTTGCACTGGACGACATAGCCGGCAACGACGAGCGCGGCGACCAGCGCGGCGGCATTGCGCAGCAGGATCGGCGCGCTGCGCAGGACGACCGCGAGCGAGCCGGCGACCGCGACGGCGTAGGCTGTCAGCGTGAGCTGGTGAAAGTGCCCGCCGGGGTGCAGCAGATGCAGCGCTCGCGGCGCGATGAGGGCGAGGCCAAAGACGCCCATCGCGGCCGCGCGCGCGGCCCACGTCCTGGGCACCAGCAGGCAGGCCAGCCCCGCCGCGGCGACGAGCACGAGCTGAAGCGCCTTGAGATAGCCGGGAAAGTAATGCTCCGGCCAGATGAAAAAGGCGCGCGACCCCTGGTTGAGCAGCGAAGCGAGCAGCGCTGGATCGAGGGTCAGGCGCATGCTGAACGCCTCGTCGGCGCCTTGGTAGCTGCTGACGCTCTTGCCGCTGACGGCGACGATCGCGAGATACAGCAGGCCGCCGAGCACCACGGCGACGGCGGCGGAGGCCGTGGGCCGGGCGAGCGCCAGCAGTGCTGCTCTGCCGCCCGTTTCTTGCGCGAAGAGGATGCGGTGCAGCAGCCAGAAGGCAGCCAGGGTGGCGGCGTTGGCGAGCACGGCCTGGTAAACGGAGAACGTCGCCGCGTACAGCAGCGCGGCGCCGATCACGGCGAGCACGGTCGTGCGCACCGACAGCAGCACGGCCAGCGCGACGAGCAGGTGCGCGAGCGCGAAAGGCATGGTGCAGAAGTTGTACTGGTAGATCTGCGCCATGTACGGGAAGACGCAGACCACCGCGGCGACCAGGCCGATGTCGAGCGACCGCTCCAACTGCCACAGCCGGCCGATGGCGAGGCCGTACAGCGCCATCAGCACGATCGCCTGCGCCAGTTGCAGGAACGGCATGATGTAGGCGTTCTGCGTGTAGTAGTGCAGCAACCCGAAGCCGAAGCGGCCGAGCGAGCGGCCGATGCGCGCGTCGTCGACGAAGATGTAGGCCGCGTCGTCGTGGTGGAACGTGAGGTTCGTCATCTCGAAGCCGAACGCAAGCACGCTCACCGCGATGGCGATGGCGAAGGCGGCCTTCTGCGCCGGGTCGATGCCGCGCCAGCCGCGGTCGATGGTCTGCTCCAGCGGTGTGGTCAGGAAGTGGCTCATCGGGGCATGTGAACCAAGCGGCTGCAAGTGCGGTTACAGGTTGGCGGGGCGAGCATCACGGTGATGGTGCGTCAGGTGGAGGCGCAAAGGCCGCCGCGCGACTGCGGATTGGTGGGGCTGACATCACGCTGTGGCGGGCACGGGCGGCGGGAGGTCGCTCGACGAAGGACATTCAGTTCGCCGCCAGTGCTGCATAGGAAACGAGTTCGACGCCATGCTCGCGCAGCCAGTCGCGGACCTCGCCGTCGGTCAGTGCGGCAAGTTCATCCTGCCACCGATACTGCCAGTGGCCGCGGCTGCTTGCCGGGTCGTGTCGGCCGGGATGGCACATCAGTTCGCTGGTGCCGCTGGCCGGCAACGCGTGCAGCACGCGCATCAGGTTCCCCTTGGTCAGGCGGCCACCATAGAAAAAGCCGACGAAGTGGTCCGGCCGCGCCGCGCCGCGAACGTCCGCCGCCGCGCAGAACGCGTTGAGCGCGAAAAGCTGCGCCAGTCTTGCGGACGCGCCGCCGTCGCGCAGCATGTAGAGCCTGGGCGCTTCGCGCGGAAAGCGGATCGCCGGGATGCCGTACTTCTGCGCCAGTTTGCCGGCGATGCGGCGGATGCCGGGCACCATGTGCACGTGCTGATGGCCGTCGAGATGGCTGATGCGAAAGCCTTGCGAAAGCGCGCGGGCGATCTGCGCGTCGAGTTCGCGTTCCACCTCGGCGAGCGAGATCTGTCCGGCGAAGTAACGCTTGACGAACGCCGTGGCGTGGGGATGAAAGCGGCCGTCGGCGCCGAGCAGGCTGGGCACTTCGCGGGCGGGCGAGACGGGCTGCTCCTCGGTGAGCGTCAGGTGCACGCCGACATCGAGGCTCGGCACTTCGCGCGCCAGCCGCGCCGCATGCGCAAACGCGGTGCCGGAAGCAATCAGCGTGGTGGCGGTGACGATGCCGCGCTGGTGCGCTTCGACGATGCCCTCGTTGACTGCTTCCGTCAGGCCGAAGTCGTCGGCATTGACGATCAGGCGCCGGCGGCTCATCGCCGGCTCTCCCCCAGGCGGGCGAGATCGCCGGCGGAGCCATCTGCGAAGGTCCAGTGCTTGTTGCCGATGAAGTGAAACACCGTGGTCAACGCCACGGTGCCGACGAACACCGGCAGGTAGGGCGCGCCGAGCAGGTCCACGGCGACGAACATGATCAGCGTGCTGCCCAGCAGGCTGATGACGTTCAGCACGACGAACCGCTGCATCTGCAGCCAGGTGCGGCCGCGGGCCTCGAAGGTCCACGCCTTGTTGAGGACGAAACTGTTGACCATGCCGGCGAGGTAGCCGACGAAGTTGGCCACGGCAGCATCGATCGATCCGATGCCCAGGCCGGCGAGCGCGGCCGCGAGGCGCTCGCCCGCCGGCCCCGCCGCAGAAAGCAGCAGGCTGCCGAGCTGCAGCGTGCGGTAGCAGAAGACGAAGACGACGAAGGTGACCGCGACGTTCAGGCAGCCGACGATCAGGAAGCGCGCCAGTTGCCTGGCGCTCGGCGAGGCCAGGAGGCGGCCGGTCAACGAGGTCATGCGACTGCCGATGGCGTGGCCCGCGCCGCCGCGGGCGCGGCAGGTGCCGGGCCTTCCTCGGCCTCGTCGCTGTCGGCGAGGCGCTGGCTGACGATGAAACGCGGCCGGCCGCGCACTTCCTCGAGGATGCGGCCGACATATTCGGCCAGCACGGCGAGGAACAGGAACAGCATGCAGAACAGGAACGAGATGATCGCCACCGACGAAGCCCAGCCGGCCACCGTGTGGCCATCGAGCCACTTGGCGAGGATGGCGTAGCACACGCCGAGGAACGCCACCGCCGAGGAGAACAGCCCGAGGAGGATGCCGATGCGCAGCGGCACCAGCGAGAACGAGCTGATGCCGTGCCAGGCGAAGCGCAGCATGCGGCGCAGCGTGTACTTGGTGGTGCCGGCGTAGCGCTCGCCGCAATCGAAGGCGACGGTGGCGCTGGGATAGCCGACCCACTGCACGATTCCGCGCAGGAACAGGCCGGCCTCCCTGAAGGTGAGCAGTTCGTCGAGCACCTGCCGGTCGAGCAGGCGGAAGTCCGCCATGCCGTCCTCGATCTGCACGCCGCTCAGATAGGCGAAAAGGCGGTAGTACGCGCGCGAGGTCAGCCGCTTCAGCAGCGGCACGTTGGGCGGGTCGCGGCGCACCGTCTTGACGATCTTGGCACCCCCGCGCCAGCGCTCGATCAACTGCGGCAGGAGGTCGGGTGGGTGCTGCAGGTCGGCATCCATCGAGATCACCGCGGCGCCGCGCGCATGGGTGAGGCCGGCCACGAGCGCGTGCTGGTGGCCAAAGTTGCGCGACAAACGTACCCCCTGCACGCGGCGGTCCTGACGGTGCAGGGCCTCGATCTCCGCCCAGGTGCCGTCGCGGCTGCCGTCGTCGACCAGGATGAGCTCCCACGTCAGACCCACTCCGGCGAGCGCGCGGGCGACCTCGGTGTACAGCTTGCGGAGGTTGCCTTCCTCGTTGTAGGAGGGGACGACGACCGACAGCACCGGGCTGCCGGGCGCGGCCGGCCGGGGCTTGCTCGTGCGTTCGCCCAGGCTGGCGATGATGTCCTGCATGGCGCGGGTGACTTCCGTCGCGGCCTCAGGCGTCGGCGCCGAGCGCTACGAACGCCGGATTCTCGAAACCCGGCTTGCCGTAGGTCAATGGCCGCCCTTCGCGATCGACGACGCGGCCACCGGCGGCCATCAGCACGGCCTGGCCGGCGGCGGTGTCCCACTCCATCGTGCGGCCGGCGCGTGGGTACACGTCGGCCTCGCCGCAGGCCACGAGGCAGAACTTCAGTGCCGAGCCCGCCTGGATTTCGCCGGCGACGGGCATGCCCTTCAGCAGCGCGCCGTCGGCGGCCCGGTCGCCATGCGAGCGGCTGACGGCGACTATCGCGCCGGCGGCGGGCCGAGGCCGACAGCGGATGGCGCGCGCGCCGTGTGGATCGACGACCTTCGCGCCGCGGCCGACGACGCCGGCGTACAGCGCGCTGCGTGCCGGCAGGCCGACGACGCCGAGCACCGGCGAACCATCCCTGACCAGCGCGATGTTGACCGTGAACTCGTCGCGGCCGGCGATGAACTCGCGCGTGCCGTCGAGCGGATCGACGAGCCAGAACACGCGCCCCGGCGCCTGACCGCCGAATGGCGCGGCCGACTCCTCCGACACCACCGGTATCGCAGGGGTGAGTTCGCGCAGCGCGGCGGTGATCAGCGCATCGGCGGCCTCGTCGGCTGCCGTCAGCGGCGAGGCGTCGGCCTTGGTGCGTACTGCCGTATCGCGCTGGCCGAAGAAAGGCATGATCGCCTCGCCGGCGCGGCGGGCAATCGCCACCGCGTGGTCGAGCAGGGCGGGGTCAGTGGGGTCGAAGGGCATGAAATGTGCGCAGCGGCGCGGCAGGAGACGCAACCCGGCGCGGGCATTGTCCGCGCCCGGCGAGGTTACGTCCACGGCTGGCTATCGGCCGTGCCCGGCCGCTGGGCGATTGTGACCAAAGCGTCAGAGAAGCTCCGACATAATCAGCGCCGCCTGAGGGCCGCCGAGCGCCAAGTTTCGGGACCCGGCGCCAAGTCGATTCGGCCTTGGGCGATCTGGTGGCGGGCACAGTGGCATGTCGCGACACCCCGGGGGTCAAGAGAGATAAGAACTTGGAAATGCCCGGCACTAAAGAACCGCAGGTCACCGCGGGCCTGATCTCGGTGGTGATGCCGTGCTACAACGCGCAGGCCTATGTCGCCGAAGCGGTGGCCAGCGTCCTGGGCCAGACGTATCGCAGCGTTGAACTGATCGTCGTCGATGACGGGTCGACCGATGCGTCGGTAAAGATCATCGAAAGCTACGGTCACCGCCTCACGCTTTTGCGGCAGAACAACCAGGGCCCCTACCCGGCCCGCAATCGCGGCGTCGCCGCCAGCCGGGGGGAGTTTCTCGCCTTCCTCGATGCCGATGACTGGTGGGCGCCCGACTGTCTTGAGCGGCTGCATGAGGCGATCGAACGCTCGCGGGCCGCGGTGGCCGATTGTGACTCTCTCGAATTCCGAGTGGGTAAGCGTGGCGGCCGAACGCGTCAAGGGCGGCCGCAGGCCGGGCGCAGCCGGACCCTTGACGCCGCACGTCAGAAGATACGCTGGAACAAGGCCGAGTCCGGCGGTGTAACGGACTCGGCCTTGGAGACCAGCGATGGTGGGCACGAAACGGCTGTTCGAGCAGGCGCTGGGGATTGCAGCCCCGTGGTCGGTCAAGGAAGTGCGCTTCGATGCTGCCGCCCTTCAGTTGACCATCGCCGTGGACTTCGCCGCCGGCAGCCGCTTTGCCCATCCGGCGCATCCTGGGCAGCACCCGGTGCACGACACCCAGACCAAGCGGCTGCGGCACCTGAACTTCTTCCAGCACGACTGCCACCTGGAGGTGCGGGTGCCGCGGGTGCGGCTTCCCGACGGCAAGGTCGCCCTGATCGAGCCGGAGTGGTTCGGGAAGCTGGCCGGCTTCACGCTGCTGTTTGAAGCGCCGGTAGCGGCGCTGGCGCGCGAGATGCCGTTTGCCGCGGTCGCCCGCCTGGTGGGCGAGTCCTGGCACCGGGTCCATGCGATCTGTGAGCGCGACGTCGAGTTGGCGCTGGCCGAGCTCGATCTGTCCGAGGTCCGGGCCCTGGCGATCGACGACACCTCGTAGCGGCGCGGCCACAACTATCTCAGCGCATTCGCCGACGCGGTCAAGCGCCGGGTGGTGTTCGTGGCCGAAGGCCGTGACGCGGACACGGTCGGCGAGCTGGCCGCGCACCTGCGCGCGCCCAAGGCCGCGCCCGAGCAGATGAGCATCGACATGTCGCCGGCGTTCATCAAGGGGGTGACAGAGTCCTTGCCCAACGCCCGCATCACCTTCGACAAGTTCCACGTCGTGGCCCATGCCTCGGCGGCGGCCGAGCAGACGCGGCGGCTGGAGCAGCGAGCCGACCCGCGCCTGAAAGGGTTGCGCTGGACGCTGCTGAAGGATCGCCACAACCTGTCGGCCGAAAGCCGTGCCGATCTGGATGCCTCGATCGCGAAAGTGGCCCGCAAGCGCACAGCGCGCGCCTGGGTCTACCGCGAGCCGCGGCGCGAGGTGCTCGAGGCCAGCGAAATCAACGTCGTCTCGGCGATGCTGGCGCAGTGGCGCACGAACGTGATGCGCTCGACGGTCGAGCCGATGAAAGCGGTGGCGAAGATGATCCGTCGGCACTTCGACGACATCGTCGCCTGGACCCCGATCCGGCAGACCAATGGCTTGCTCGAAGCCCGCAACGGGCTGTTGCAGGCGGCCAAGCGCAAGGCCCGCGGCTACGGCCGCTCGCGCACCATGCGCACCGTGATCTTCCTGATCGCCGGCAAGCTGGCGATGTCCCGTTCACTGTTGAACGAGGGCGTGTGATGGCGGCTCCTCGGTCGTGATGCGACGCGGCCTTGCGTTCGGCCGGCCGGTTTTCTGCGACGCGCTTTATCGAGGCCGCCATGAGCGGCTTCATGTCGCGCAAGCCGCGGCGCTTGCGGAACCGGCCCTTGGCATCGCTGAGCGCGCTGGCGACCCATCGCAGCGTCCTCTGTCCGTCCCGCCGGCGCTTGACGTTGCGGCAATAGTGGGCGATCGAGCCGTTCAGGT
>CALGWX010000004.1 GCA_937936215.1 uncultured Burkholderiaceae bacterium
GTGGAGTACCCCCTAACCGCTGAATATGCGTGGTATGCCGAGCGCTACAATTACCTGCACCTCGCAGACGGCTCCCGCTCCCTGCCGCGCCGGATGCTTCGGCGCAACGCAAGGCGGCTGATCTGGCGCAAGACCCGGCGATTTCGCTGCCGCCGCAGCCGCCCGCGGTGGCAGGGGTGCCGGCCGAAACGGAGACGAGGAGACGCGATGAGCACCGCTGCCTACCGCTGGCTGATGACCGCGCCGAAGGCGCCGCTCGCGCGCGCCGCCTTCGCCGCCGAGCCTGGCCCCGGCGAGGTGACCGTCGCGGTCGCAGGCTGCGGCGTGTGCCACACCGATCTCGGCTACTACTACGACGGTGTGCGCACCAACGCGCCCCTGCCGCTGGCGCTCGGCCACGAGATCAGCGGCACGGTGGTGGCCGCGGGCGATGGCGCGCAGGCCTGGCTCGGCAAGCCGGTGATCGTGCCGGCGGTGCTGCCGTGCGGGCAGTGCGACCTGTGCCGGCGCGGCCTGGCGCCGATCTGCCGCGCCCAGAAGATGCCGGGCAACGACGTGCACGGCGGCTTCGCCTCGCACATCGTGGTGCCGGCGCGCGGGCTGTGCGAGGTCGACCCGGCGCGGCTCGCGGCGGTGGGGCTGTCGCTGCCGCAGATTTCCATCGTCGCCGACGCGCTGACGACGCCGTACCAGGCGGTGCGCCGGGCGGAAGTGAAGCCCGGCGATCTCGCGGTCGTGATCGGCGTGGGCGGCGTCGGCGGCTATTGCGTGCAGGTGGCGCGCGCCTGTGGCGCGACCGTGGTGGCCATCGACGTCGACGACGCTAAGCTGGAGGCGATCGCGCCGTACGGCGCCGCGCTAACGCTCAACGCCCGCACGCAAGATCCGAAGGCGCTGAAGGGCGCCATCGCCAGTTTCGCCAAGGCCAACGGCCTGCGCGGCACCGAGTGGCGGATCTTCGAGTGCTCCGGCACGGCCGCGGGGCAACTGACCGCCTTCGCGCTGCTGGTGCACGGGGCGACGCTGTCGGTCGTCGGCTTCACGATGGACAGGATCGAGGTGCGCCTGTCCAACCTGATGGCCTTCGACGCCCGCGCCATCGGCAACTGGGGCTGCCCGCCGCAGCACTACCCGGCCGCGCTCGACCTCGTGCTCGAAGGCAAGGTAGCCATCGAGCCGTTCGTCGAGCTGCATCCGCTCGATGACATCAACCAAGTGTTCCACGCCGTGCACGCGCGCGAGATCCGCCGCCGCGCCGTGCTGGTGCCCGCCTGATCTGCCAACGCCTGGGACCGACCATGCGCGAATTCAAGAACCACGACCTCGTCGACGACGTCACCCAGCCCGGGGTGCGCTACGAGAAGCGCCCGGCGCGCACGCCCGACGGCAAGGTGGCCGAGGGGCTGTACAACGCCTGGATCTGGCTCGACAACCCGGGCCAGTACAACTCGTACACCACCGACATGGTCAAGGGTGTGATCCTGGCGATGCGCGCCGCCAGCAACGCCCGCGACGTGAACTGTGTGGTCTTCACCGGGGTGGGCGACAAGGCCTTCTGCACCGGCGGCAACACGAAGGAGTACGCCGAGTACTACGCCGGGCACCCGCAGGAGTACCGCCAGTACATGCGGTTGTTCAACGACATGGTGTCAAGCATCCTCACCTGCGACAAGCCGGTCATCTGCCGCGTCAACGGCATGTGCATCGGCGGCGGGCAGGAGATCGGCATGGCGTGCGATTTCTCGGTCGCTCAGGACCTGGCGCGTTTCGGCCAGGCGGGGCCGAAACACGGCTCGGCGCCGATCGGCGGCGCCACCGACTTCCTGCCGGTGATCGTCGGCGCCGAGCGCGCGATGGCCGCCTGCGTGCTGTGCGAGCCGTTCTCGGCGCACAAGGCGTATGTCATGGGCATGCTGACCGACATCGTCCCGGCGCTGAAGGTCGACGGGAAGTTCATCGCCAACCCGCTGGTGGAGACGCAGCGGATCGTCGACGAGCACGGCCGCTTCGTCTTTGGGGAGCCGAAGACCGGCGAGGCGGCCAAAGAGGCGAAGGCGCTGCTGGCGCGCGGCACGGTGGACCTGTCGGCTCTCGACGCGAAGGTCGAGGAACTGTGCGCCAAGATCCTGCTCACCTTCCCGGACTGCACCACCAAGACGCTGGAGGAGCTGCGCAAGCCGAAGCTGGAGGCGTGGAACCGCAACAAAGAGGACTCGCGCGCCTGGCTGGCCCTGAACATGGTGACCGAGGCGCGCGCGGGCTTCACCGCCTTCAACGAGGGCACCAAGGACGACCGCGAGGTCGACTTCGTGCTGCTGCGCCAGAAGCTCGCCGCCGGCGAATCGTGGGTCGGGCCGCTGCACGACGCGATCCAGCCGAAGGCGAAGCGCGCCGGCTGACATCGAGCAGCGATCCGGCAGCCCCGCGCCGCCACCAGCCGTGAGCACGCGAACGATGGGATTCGTTGCCACGTCCAGCGCAACGCCATGGTGTCGCGGCCTCGGCTCCCCCGCTCCCGCCCTGCCGACGAGGGGCCGCGCATGACCGACGCTTCACCGCTGAAAGACTGGCTCGAACTCGACGGCGCCCTGCTGCGGCTGCGGCTGGCGCGGCCCAAGGCCAACCTCGTCGACGCGGCGATGATCGCGGCGCTGGACGGCGCCCTGCTCGCCCACCGCGGCGACGCCGGCCTGCGCGGCGTGTTGCTCGACGCCGAGGGACCGAACTTCAGCTTCGGCGCCAGCGTCGAGGAACACCTGCCGGCGCAATGCGCGCGATTGCTCACCTCGCTGCACGCGCTGATCGTCAACATGCTCGAGTTCCCGGCGCCGATCCTGGTGGCCGTCCGCGGCCAGTGCCTCGGCGGCGGCCTGGAGGTGGCGCTGGCCGGAAGCCTGATCTTCGCCGCGCCGGATGCGCAGTTCGCGCAGCCGGAGATCAAGCTTGGCGTCTTCGCACCGGCCGCCTCGGTGCTGCTGCCGTATCGCGTCAACCACCCGACCGCCGAGGACCTGCTGCTGTCTGGCCGCTCGATCGGGGCGGAGGAGGCGCGCGCCGTCGGGCTGGTGCACACCGTCTTCGACGATCCCGAGACAGCGGCGCTGACGTACTTCGGCCAGCACCTCGTTGGCAAGAGCGCCAGCTCGCTCGCCTTCGCGCTGGCGGCCGCGCGCGGCGAGCGGGTGCGCGAGGTGCGCCGGCGGCTGGCCGAGGTCGAACGGCTGTACCTGGACAAGCTGATGGCCACGCGCGACGCCAACGAGGGGCTCACCGCGTTCCTCGCCAAGCGCAAGCCGCAGTGGGAACACAAGTAGGAGCCGAGGCGATGGCTGCGATCCCCGAAGCCGTCCGCATCGTGCAGCGCTGCGAGGCGCTGTTCGAGGACCTGCACTTTTCTGCCGTCCGGCAATGGAAGGCGGCCGCGCCCGGCCGCAAGGCGATCGGCTACCTGCCGGTGTACGTGCCACGCGAGGTCATCCACGCCGCCGGCATGCTGCCGGTGGGCATCCTTGGCGGCGGCGACCAGCTCGAAGTCATCCAGGGCGACGCTTACTACCAGAGCTACATCTGCCGCATCCCGCGCTCGACGATCGAATTGGGGCTCACGGGCCGGCTCGACTGCCTCGACGGCATGCTGTTCCCGTCGATCTGCGACGTGATCCGCAACCTGTCGGGCATGTGGCAAATCCTGTTCCCAGACAAGTACGTCAGGTATCTGGACGTGCCGCAGAACTATGCCGACGACATCGGCGGCCGCTTCTACGTACAGGAACTCGAGGTGCTGCGCGAGGACCTCGGCCGGCTGGCTGGGCGCCCGCTCACCGACGAGCAGCTCAACGCCTCCATCGCCGTTTACAACGACAACCGCGCCGCCATCCGCGAGCTGTACCGCTACCGCGCCGCCAGGCCGTGGCAGGCGCCAACCTCGGAGGTCTACCTCGTGCTGCGCGCCGGCATGGTGCTGCCGCCGGAGGAGCACACGCAGCTCGTGCGCGACTACATCGCCGCTGCCGACGCGCTGCCGCGGCCGAAGCGCGACAACGCCCGCGTGGTGATCAACGGCACCTTCTGCGAGCAGCCGCCGCTGGCGCTGATCAAGTCGATCGAGATGTCGGGCTGCTACGTGGTCGACGACGACTTCATGCTGGTCGGCCGCTGGCTGCTCGACGACGTGCCCACCGACGGCAAGCCGCTCGAGGAGCTGGCCAAGGCGTTCCTGCACCGCTCGGCGACCACCGCCGCTAAGTACGACGAGAAGCGCGAGCAGAAGGGCCAGTTCCTGCTCAAGCAGGTCAAGACGATGGGCGCCGAGGGCGTGGTCTTCGCCGCGCCGAGCTTCTGCGACCCGGCGCTG
This sequence comes from uncultured Burkholderiaceae bacterium, assembly GCA_937936215.1. Lineage (GTDB taxonomy): Bacteria > Pseudomonadota > Gammaproteobacteria > Burkholderiales > Burkholderiaceae_F > JADJWR01. The sequence goes on from CALGWX010000004.1 coordinate 4,355, forward strand.
CTCGAGCGGCCGATGCTGCAGGACGTCCTTTCGCGCCACGGCGTCCCGCACACCGCCTTCAAGTACGCGGAGAACACGGGCCAGATGGCGCCGATCCGCGAGCAGGCCGGCACCTTTGCCGATTCGATCAAGTTGTGGAGCGCAGCGTGATGACCACCTCGACCATCGCCATGCCCGCGCCGCTCGGCAAGCCGACGGCGAAGCCGCAGAACGTCCAGAAGGAGGACGCGATGTGGCTGCAGAAGGAACTGATCAACCGCAACTACCGCGAGCTGGCGGAAGCGCGGCAGCGCGGGCGCAAGGTGTCGGCGACCTTCGTGCCGGGCAACCTGAACGAGCTGCTGATGTGCTTCGACTTCGCCCGCTCGCTGCCCGAGACCAACGCGCTGCAAAACGGCATGCGCAAGAAAAGCGGCAAGTTCATCATGGACGCCGAGCGCGATGGCCAGAGCGAGGACGTGTGCACCTACGTCAAGGCCGACCTCGGGATGATGCTCGGCGGCGAGATCGGCCCCACCGGCGAGGCGCTGCCGCGGCCCGACGTGCTGCTGCTTTCTTACACCGGCTGCTTCACCTTCATGAAGTGGTTCGAGCTGATCCGCCACAAGTACGGCTGCGAGACGGTGATGCTGCACGTGCCGTACCAGGGCGAGGGCAGGATCGCGCCGAACATGCGCGAGTACGTGGTCAAGCAGCTGAAGGAGACGGTGATCCCGGCACTCGAGCGCATCTCGGGCGTGAAGTTCGACATCGACCGGTTGCGCCAGTACATGCGCGAGTCGGCGAAGGCCGAGGAGGACCTCGTCGCGGTGCTGCAGAGCGCGAGGAACCGCCCCAGCCCGATCGACGGCTACTTCGGCGCCGTCTACTACATCGGCCCCATTTTCACCGCCTTCCGCGGCACGCCGGAGGCCACCCAGTACTACCGCGTGCTGCGCGCCGAGATCGAGGAGCGGGTGCGCCAGGGCAAGGGGCCGATCACGCCCGACGGCGAGATGGGCGAGGAGAAGTACCGCCTCGTGGTCGAGGGCCCGCCGAACTGGACCAGCTTCCGCGACTTCTGGAAGATGTTCTACGACGAAGGCGCGGTGGTGGTCGCCTCGACGTACGCCAAGGTCGGCGGCGTCTACGACTTCGGCTTCCGCCACGACCCCGAGCATCCGCTGGAGTCGCTCGCCGACTACTGCCTCGGCTGCTACACGAACCTGAACCTGCCGTCGCGGATCGACATGATCTGCCGCTACATCGACAGCTACCAGGCCGACGGCCTGCTGATCAACTCGATCAAGAGCTGCAACAGCTTCTCGGCCGGGCAACTGCTGATCCTGCGCGAGGTCGAGCGCCGCACCGGCAAGCCGGCGGCGTTCATCGAGACCGATCTCGTCGACCCGCGCTACTTCTCGGCGGCCAACGTCAAGAACCGGCTGGAGAGCTACTTCCAGATGGTCAGGCAGAAGCGGCTGGCGCACGCGGAGGGCAAAGCGCCGTTCATTCCGCTGGCCACGGCGCACTAGGGCGGAGGCCGGCCATGCGCTGCTTCATCGGCATCGATCTGGGCTCGACGACGACCAAGGCGGTGGTCATCGACGAGAACCGGCAGGTCCTCGGCCGCAGCATCACCAACTCGCGCTCCAACTACGACACCGCCGCGACCATCGCCAAGCAGGAGGCGCTGCTGAACGGCCGCTTCCACCTGTTCCGCCGCGCGCTCGCCGCCAGCGGGGCACTGAACGGCGGCCTGGAGGCCTTCATCGCGCAGCTGGAGCGCGACTTCCGCGCCGAGCAGTACCTGGAGCAGCTCGCCGACCTCGAAGCGACCTGCCAGCGCAACCTCGAGACCGCAAAGTTCGGCGACGCCACCGCCGCCGTGCGCGCGGCGCTTCAGGAAGTGTTCCGGCGGCTCAATGCCGAGGCGCCGCAGCTCTTCGCCCCCGGCGCCCGGCGCAAGAGCGACTTCTTCCGCGACATCGCCGGCAGCCAGTACCTGGCCGCGGGCGAGGCGGTGGCGAAGGAGGCGGGCATCCGCTACGACTACCTGCTCAACCTCTTCGACCGCTCGATCATCGAGGTCGAAAACCGCGTCTACGACGCCTCGATCCGCCGCCACCTGCTCGACGCCCTGGAGAAGACCTTCACCGCCCTGCCCGAGGCCCGCGCGCACCGCGCCCGGATCGAGGCGCCGATCAAGGGCGTGCTCGACACCGAGATGGAGGAGACCTACATCGTCGGCACCGGCTACGGCCGCGCCCGGCTGCCGTTTTCCAAGGAGCACATCCGCTCGGAGATCCTGTGCCACGGCCTCGGCGCGCACGTGATGTACCCGGGCACCGCGACCGTGCTCGACATCGGCGGCCAGGACACGAAGGCGATCCAGGTCGACCCGCACGGCATCGTCGAGAGCTTCCAGATGAACGACCGCTGCGCCGCCGGCTGCGGCCGCTACCTCGGCTACATCGCCGACGAGATGAACATGGGCCTGCACGAGCTGGGGCCGCTGGCGATGAAGTCGACCAAGACGATCCGCATCAACTCCACCTGCACCGTGTTCGCCGGCGCCGAACTGCGCGACCGCCTGGCGCTCGGCGACAGGCGCGAGGACATCATGGCCGGGCTGCACCGGGCGATCATCCTGCGCGCGATGTCGATCCTCGCCCGCTCCGGCGGCATCCGCAACGAGTTCACCTTCACCGGCGGCGTGGCCAAGAACGAGGCGGCGGTGAAGGCACTGCGCGAGCTGGTCGAGGAGAACTACGGGCGCATGACGATCAACATCGACCCGGACTCGATCTACACCGGCGCGCTCGGCGGCGCCACCTTCGCGTGGCGCGCCGTGGTCGAGGAAGGGCTGACCGCGCAGGCGCGGACGTAACGGAGGACGCGATGATCCACACCGTCGGCATCGACATCGGCTCCGGCGCGGTGAAGACCGCGCTTTTCCGCACCGAGGGCGACCGGCACGAATGGCTCGCCAAGCGCTGCGAGCGCATCCGCCGCCGCGACCCGATGACGCTCGCCCGCGAGGGCTTCGACGCCGTGCTCGCCGATGCAGGGCTGGCGGCCAACGACATCGCCTACATCGCCACCACCGGCGAGGGCGAGAACGTCAAGTTCGCCACCGGCCACTTCTACTCGATGACCACGCACGCCCGCGGCGGCGTGTACCTGGTGCCCGAGGCGCGCGCGGTGGTCGACATCGGCGCGCTCAACGGCCGCGCCATCTACGTCGACGAGCGCGGCAAGGTGCTGTCGTACAAGATGACCAGCCAGTGCGCCTCCGGCTCGGGCCAGTTCCTGGAGAACATCGCCCGCTACCTCGGCGTAGCGGTCGAGGAGATCGGGCCGCTGTCGCAGACCGCGCAGAACCCGGAGAAGGTCAGCTCAATCTGCGCCGTGCTCGCCGAGACCGACGTGATCAACATGGTCAGCCGCGGCATCCCGACGCCGGATATCCTCAAGGGCATCCACCTGTCGATGGCCTCGCGCATCGTCAAGCTGCTGAAGGTCACCGGCATCCGCTCCGGCACCGCGCTGCTCACCGGCGGGCTGGCGCTGGACACCGGCCTGCTGGCGGCGATCCGCGAGGAGATGGTCAACGAGAAGGTGCAGGTCAACGCTGTGTCCCACCCCGACTCGATCTACGCCGGGGCGATCGGCGCCGCGCTGTGGGGGGCGTACCGGCACGAAAAGCTCGCGGAACTGCAGCGCCGCGCCGCGGCGTAACTGCCCCGGCAGCGTGCCTGGAAGGCGCGCTGCCGGGCACCTTTGTTCTCACCCGCGCAGGCGGGCGCGACGGAAGCCGGCGGCGCGGTCAGGTGGCGCCGTACACCACCGCCTTGGCCATGACCTCCTCGGCCTCGTGGCGCTGGTGCAGCGCCAGCCCCAGCATCGCCATGTCCTCGGCGTGACGCGCCAGCACCTGCTGCGCGAAGGGCAGGAACTCCTCCTCCTCGCTGCGCACGTGCTCGTTGAAGCGCCGGACCAGCTCCTGCAGCAGGGCAGCGTCCAAGTGCGGGAGGTAACCGTTGGCGATCGCCTGCACCGTGGGCTCGAGCTGCTTCCACAGCTGCGCGATGTCACGATGCTCGCGGACGAGCTGTTCGACCATGCGCTGGGCGCGCGCCGCTTCCTCGCCGGGCTGGGCGACCCGCAGCACCGCGGGGAACAGGTCGCGCTCCTCGTCGTCGTGATGGGCGAGCAGGCGGTCGTGAAACATCTTCAGCATATCGGCGGCGCAGGCGCGCGAGCGTGCGGCGGTGGCAAGCATCTAGGGCAGGCCGAGCGAGGTCTTGAGCACGGTCACGAACCCGACGTGGCACCGCGAGAAGTCGTGCAGGGGCGCGCTGGTGTCAGTCCCGGGGGAAGCTGGCTGGTCGGCCATCGGTCAACTCCTCATCGCAGGTCGCGGCATTACTCTGGCACCGGCGGAAGACTGTTCACATTGATGCACGTCATAGGCGCGTCGATCCCGACGGCCGTCGCGCGGGGCGGACTGGCCGGGACGTGGGTACTCGACCTCGTTCTCGCCGCAACCGCGGCAGTGCCCGTGCCGCTCAGCCCCAGCCCGCGGCCACGGCGTCGATCGACCGCCGCAGCGCGGCGTAGTCGTCGTGCACCGCGAATTGCGGAAACTGCGCCGCGATCGCTGGCGGGGGGTGAATGAAGAAACCGGCGTCGGCGGCGGCGAGCATGCCGGTGTCGTTGTAGGAGTCGCCGGC
>CALGWX010000005.1 GCA_937936215.1 uncultured Burkholderiaceae bacterium
GATCGACCGCCTGTACACCGCCATCAAGCTGTACCTGACGCAGGTCAGCCGCCAGGAGCTGGAGGCGGCCGAGTCGAAGCGCTGGGCCGACATCATGCAGTTCACGATCAACATGGAGCACGTCGGCGACATCATCGAGCGCATGCTGATCGACGTGGTCGAGAAGAAGATCCAGCGCGGCCTGTCGTTTTCCGAAGCCGGCATGGCCGAGATCGAGGCGCTGCACGCGCGGCTGCTCGGCAACCTGCGGCTGGCGGTGGCGGTGTTCCTGAACGGCGACCTCAAAAGCGCGCAGCGGCTGATCGACGAGAAGGTCGACTTCCGCGAACTGGAGATGCGCTACGCCGACAACCACCTCAAGCGCCTGTCCGGCAACACGCCGCAGTCGATCGAGACGAGTTCGCTGCACCTGGACCTGCTGTCGGACTTCAAGCGCATCAACTCGCTGTTCTGCTCGGTCGCCTACCCGATCCTGGAGTCCGCCGGCGTGCTGTCGAAGACCCGGCTGCTGCCGGCGGCGCTGGCCGCCGAGCCGCCGCAGCGCGGCGCGCCGGCGCACTGAACCTAAAAAACGCAGTTGCGAAGGGGTTGCACGTCCAACCCGCGATCGGAGAACGGGAATTCGCTCACCGCGCCTTCACCCCACAGGTCACTGCGCCGCAGTTGCTGCAAACCGCTGCAAACCCGCGCCGTTGCTTGCTCTGTGCCGATCGAGGCGCCCCTGAACTGCGGTTTTTAGGCTGAATCGCGCCCGTGCCCCACCTGCGGCCGATCGAGCCGACTCCGCTCGGCGCAACGCCGGCGAGATGCCCGTGCGGTCCAGGGACGACTGTTGCAACGTCCTGGAGCCGCCACCACTGGGCTCCACGCCGGCGAGATGGTGGCGATCTCCACGGACGACCGGTGCGACGTCCTGGTACCGCCGCCCCGTGGCTCCACGCCGGCGAGATGCCGGCTTGCCGCAGCGGCCAGGGCGAACTGCCGCGTGCCACGCCGTCGGCCGCGCACGACGTTGCCGCCGCGCTTCGCCTGCTCGCCGACAGTGGCCCTCGCCTCGAACCCGCGCGCGGGCCGCTGCCACCGCCCTACCAGTTCGCGGTCAGTGACAGCCGCAGCAGCCGCGGCTGCGCCGGGAACAGGTAGGTGCCGCCCCAGGACTCCGTCGGCGCCTCGCGCCAGTACCGGTTGTCGGTGACGTTGTCGATGCCGCCGCGCAGCGTCATCCGCGTGCGTCCCGCCTGCCAGCGGTAACTCGCGGCGAGGTCCCACTGCCAGTACGGCGAAAGCTCGACGAGGTTCTCGAGCGCCACCGGCTTGCCGACGCTGTAGGTAAACAGGCTCGACAGTTCCAGCCCGGCCACCGCCGGTACCTGCCAATTCGCCGCCAGCGCGGCGGCAAAGGGGGCGACGTTTGGCGTGCGCTTGTCGACGAGCAGCGGGTCGACCGCCTTCACCGTGCGCGCGTCGAGCCACGCCGCGCGCGCCTCCAGCCGCACGCCGTGGCCGGCGACCCAGGCGCCGGTGGCCTCGACGCCGCGGTGGCGCGACTTGCGCGCGCCCGCCACCCGCAGCAGGCGGCCGTCGGGCTGCACGAGGTCGTCGCCGAACGGCTTTTCGATCTCGAACAGCGCCACGCTGAGTGCGCTGCCGCCGCCGAAGACCTGCTTGAAGCCGAGCTCCACCTGCGTGCTCTTCAGCGCTGGCAGCACCGCGCCGTAGTTGACGAAGCGGTCGACCCGCGCCGGCACGACCTCGACCTCGACGCCTTCGCCATACGACGCATAGCCGAAGCCGCCCGCCCAGGGCTGCCAGCCCAGCGCCAGCCACGGCACGAAGAAGCGGCTGTCCGCGCGGACGGCCTCGGAGCCGTCGCTCAACGCGCTTTCGGCATCGATCTGCACCCAGCGGCCGCCCAGCCACAGCGACCCGCGGCCGAGCCGCAGCACGTCGGAAGCGGCCACCTCGTCGATCGTCTGCGTCCGTTGCGGATTGAGCACCGTCGGCGTCGGATCCGGCGGCAGCAGCACCGGCGCAAAGACATTGCTGACGCCGACGAAGTTGTACGCCTGCAGCGGCGGCAGCCGCTCGGTGTAGCGGGTGCGGCGCGCGTTGAAGCGCAGCTCGTGCGTCACCGCCCCCATGCGCGCGGCCCCTGCCAGTTGCGCGTCGACGGTGGCCAGCCGTCGCCGCTCGCCCTCGCTGCGGTAGTCGTAGACGTCGACGTCGCCGTTGGCGCACAGGCCGGGATAGACAAACACGGGGCCGGCGCTGCAACCGTCGGGGAAGGCGATGCGGTCGTCTGTGCGGATGCGCTGCCCGCCCGCCAGCAGGTGAAAGCGCCACTCGCCGCCGAGCTGCTGCTCCCAGCGCAGCGAGCCGGCCGCGGCGCGGCTTTCGAACGGCTGCGACCAGGGCTGCGCGTTCAGGTTCACGCGCGGCGAAATCGGCGGCGGCAGCACGGTGCCGAAACCGTCGTCGCCCACCGCCAGCAGGCCGAAGCCCGGCACGCTGATCTGGCGCGAGGCGTCGTAGTCGAACTCGGCCACCAGCGTCGTCGCCGGCCCGAGGCGCCAGTCGAACCAGCCGCTGAGAAAGCCGCGTCGGCCCTCGGCGTCCTCCGGATAGGGGCGGCGCTCCATCGCCGCAGCGTTGATGCGGTAGCCGAAGGCGCCGGCGCGGCCGCCGAAGTCGCCATGCACGAGCGTGGTGCCGCGTTCCGAGACCTCGGCCGTCAGCATCGCCAGCGGCTGCGCGGTCGGCCGCTTGAGCCGGTAGTTGACGAGTCCACCGGGGGTGCCGCCGCCGAGTGCGGCCGACGGCCCGCTGACGATCTCGATCGCCTCGCGGTTGTACAGCGCCGCCGGCGTGTAGTTGGACACCGGCACGCCGTCGCGGCGGTAGTTGAGCAGGCTATTGAGACGAAAGCCGCGCACCGCCAGCGACTCGATGAAGCCAAGCGTGTTGTAGGCGTCGCTCACCGCCGGCTGGTCGCGCACCGCCTGCGACAGTCCCGTGACGCCTCGGGCGGCGATCGACTCGGCGTCGACCACGCTGGCCGACAGTGGCGTTTCCGCCATCGGGACGTCGCTGAAGGCATTGATCTCGACCCGTCGCAGCGCCGCCGGCGGCGCTGACGACTCAACGACCACGCCGGGCAATCGCGCGGTGTCTGCCTGCGCGTGCGCCAACGTGGGCGCGGCGAGCACCGCCGCCGCCAGATGCCGTGCCGTGCGTCTTGCCATCGCTGTCCTCCTTGGCCACGGCAGGGAGGCGCAAGCGACGGTCCAGGGGCGGGAGGGTGGAAGGACCGCGGCATACGCTTCCCTGCGCAAGCATTAACTTGGTCAGGTTCCAAGGGTCTTTCTCACCCGTCCGTGCCGGCCAATTCCGCCGGCACGGACCGCCGCGCCAACCTGGTACGGCGGATTTGTACGGGACCCCTAGCGTGCGAACCGGATTATACGAAGCGCAGCGCCGCCAGCGCGGCCTGCAGGCGGGCGCGGCCTTCGCCGCCGACCACCGCGTGCGCCAGAGCATGTTCGCGCAGCCGGCGCGCCAGCAATTCGTGCGCGGCGTCGCGCACCTGCGGGCCGTCGCGCTGGATGCCGTCGGCCACCCACGGCAGGTCGGGCAGCAGCAGCAGGGTGGCGTCGTAGTGGCCGTGGTGGGCGACCGCGTCCTCGTACAGCGACAGGTCGCCGAAGATCAGTTCGCTGTAGACGGCGGTGGTAAGCGGCGCCGAGTCGGCGAGCACCCAGCGCAGCCCGCTGGCGCGTGCCTGCTCGATCGCTTGCTCCTCCCGACGGCGCTGTTCGGCGAGGATGTGCCACTGCTCGTGCCGCAACGGCGTGCGCTGCAGGCGGTCGCAGAACTCGCGCAAGTACTCGGGGATGAAATGCCCCGGCAGCAGTTCGGCGAGCCGCTGCGCGAGCTCGGTCTTGCCGACGCACTCGGCGCCGACGATCGCCACGCGACGCACTAGGGTCATCGCGCCAGCCTGCCCCAGCGCCGCCAGCCGGCGAGCGCCAGCGCACCGAAGATCACGTACAGCGCCGCCGTCAGCCACAGCGACTTGCTGGCGTACAGCGCCACGCTGACGGCGTTGACGATTAGCCACACCGGCCAGGTCTCGACGAACTTCAGCGCCAGCAGCACCTGGCCGATGAAGCTGCCCACAGTGGGAAAGGCGTTGAAGAACGGCACGTCGGTGTCGGTGAAGTTCGCCAGCAGCAGCCCCAGCAGCGGCCAGCCCGCCAGCCACAGCGCGGCCACCGCGAGTGTGCGCCGCGCACCGAGGCGCTCGATGCGCAGCGGCGCCGCCGCGTCCGCGGCGGTGCGGCGGCGGCCGAACAGCCACTGGTACCAGCCCCAGACCGAGGAGACGACGAAGAACGCCTGCACCGCCACGTCGCCATAGAGGCGGTTGGCGAAGAACAGCCATCCATAGAGCAGGCTGGCGGCGATGGCCAGCGGCCACGCCCAGTGGACCTCCAGCACGTTCAGGATCACGCAGGCCAACGCCAGCCCGAAGGCGGCCACTTCCAGCCAGGTCACCGACGCACCGAACAGCGTGAAGGCGGTTTCGAGCATGGGCCGCGACTGTACGCCAGGCGAACGGGCGAACAGGCCGGGCGGAAACCGCGGCAGCGCTTGCGCTGCCGGATAATCGCCGCGTGCAAGCCTCCTCGCCTGTCCCCGACTGGCCGCGCTACAGCGCCGCGATCACGGCCGCGGAGCGGCGCGAGTTCATCCCGTTCATGCACCTGCTGATCGGCACCGCGTTCGCGGTGATCCGGCCGCTGTTTCTGACCGGGGTGGCGGTCGACGCCAAGGCCGACGCCTCGCCGGTGACCGCCGCCGATCGCGGTGCCGAGGCGGCGATGCGGCGCGAGATCGAGCGCCGCTTCCCGCGCCACGGCATCGTCGGCGAGGAGTTCGGCACCAAGGCCGGCGAGCGCTACCGCTGGGTGCTCGATCCGGTCGACGGCACGCGTGCCTTCATCAGCCACTGCTTCCTGTTCGGCACGCTGATCGCGCTGGAGCGGGACGACGGCGCGGGCTACGCGCCCATCCTCGGCGCCATCGCCCACCCGGCGGCGAGCGTGGCCCTGATCGGCCACCGCGACGAGACCCGCCTGTATGGCGCCGACGGCACCGAGCGGCCGGTGCACGTGCGCCCCTGCGCCCGGCTCGAAGAGGCCACCGTGCTGGCGACCAGCCACTGGGAAACCGGCGAGCAGCTCGGCGGCGAGGGCGTCGCCGCGCTGGTACGCCGCGCGCGGCTCTACCGGACCTGGGGCGATTGCTTCGGCTACTTTGCGCTCGCCACCGGCGGCGCCGACGTGATGCTCGACCCCTCGCTCGCCTACTGGGACGTCGCCGCGATCGTGCCGGTCGTAGAGGGCGCGGGCGGGCGCGTCAGCAATTGGTCGGGCGGCAATCCGCTGGCCGAGCCGTCGCTGATCGCCACCGCCGGGCCGCTGCACGAGCCGGTGCTGCAGCAGCTTCGCGCCGCCGGCTGACGGCGGCGGGACACACCGCATTGGCCGACGCGAGGTTCAGCCGATGCGCCACTGCTCGCCGCACTTGCGGCAGCGCACGCGCAGCCAGTGCGGGCGGCCGGCCTCGGGCGGATCGTCGGCCGCCGCGGCTTCCGCGGCCAGCACCTCGAAGGCGCCCCACGCCTGGCAGCGCGGGCAGCCTGCACCGTGGGCGAACAGCTCGGCGCGCGCCAGCAGGACGTTGAAGCGCTGCCAGGCCACCCAGGTCAGCGTGCCGGCGGCGGCGGCGATGGCGACGATCGCCGCGTAGTACAGCGGCGAGCCGCGCAGCTCGCCCATCGCCTCGTAGCCGGCCAGCAGCAGGATCAGCGACAGGAACGCCGTCACCAGGTAGGCGTGGCTCTCGACCAGCTGG
>CALGWX010000006.1 GCA_937936215.1 uncultured Burkholderiaceae bacterium
TGCGAAGGAAACGGCCGTGCATGCTAGCTGCACCGGCACGCCATACCGGCGCGGGCGGCAACAGCACCAGCGCCGAACGCCCCCACCGATCGCACGACCGCGCGCGCCGCGTGCGGAAGCAGCGCGCCTGGGCGGCAAGGCGGCCAGCGGGTCGAATCGGGCGATCGCCAATCCGGGCGCTGCAACTCGCCGCCCTTCGCGCGCAGTACGGGCGGTAACCCAGCGATCGGCGGCGGCACGCAGCCGCCGGCGCCGACAGCCGCGCGCGAAAACTCGGCGACGACGGCTGCGTACGGCGTGGCCCGCTGCCGGATCGACGTGCAGCTTCAGGCGACGCAACGCCTGGCGCCGCGCCGAGCGGGCATGCAACCTTGCTCGCTGCAGCCTCGTCGCCGGGCGGCGGCAGTCCACCCGCGCAGGCACAATCCAGGGCATGCCCGACCGAATCGTCTTCCTCGTCCCCGGCTTCTTCGGCTTCACCTCGGTCGGCACCGTCAGCTATTTCAACCGCGTCGAGCAGGCGCTTGGCAAAGCGCTGAAGCGGCGCGGCGTGAAGGCGCGCATCGTTCGCTGCCGCACCCAGCCCACCGCATCGATCCCGCGTCGCGCCGACGAGCTGCGCCGGCAGGTGATCCGCCGCGGCGGGCTGGACGCCGACGAACTGCACTTCGTCGGCCACTCCACCGGCGGCCTGGACGTGCGCATGCTGCTGACGCCGGAGGTGAAGATCGCCGCCGGCAACACCGAGGAGGCGATCGGCCGCCGGACCAGGACCGCCGTGTCGGTGGCCACGCCGCACCACGGCACGCCGCTGGCCAACCATTTCCTCACCCTGCAGGGGCAGACGCTGCTGCTGGTGGCCAGTGCCCTGGCCACATCGGGCCACGGCCGGCGGACGATCCTCGCCGCGGCCAGGGCGATCGCCATGGCCGCGAGGCTCGACGACTGGCTCGGCCGCAAGGAAGGCCCGCTCGACCGCCTCGCCGAGGGGCTGCTGCGGCGGATCCGCTTCGACCGCCGCGACCCGGTGTGGAAGTACCTCAACGACATCGAGCGCGACCAGGGCGCGGTGCTGCAACTGACGCCAGAGGGCATCGATCTGTTCGACGCCGCGGTGGCCGACCGCGCTGGGGTCGACTACGGCTGCGTCGTCGCTGCCGTGCCGCCGCCGCGGATCGCCTGGCGCGCGCAGACGCTGCTCGACCCGGAGTACCTCGCGCTGCGGGCGCTGTTTCGCCTGCTGCACGGCCTGGCCTCGCGCCCGCACCCGCGCTATCCGTACCCGAAGCCCAGCGTCGCCACCCAGCGCCGGCTCGACCGATCGCTCGGGTTCAAGGTCACGCCGGCGACCAACGACGGCATCGTGCCGACGCTGAGCCAGTTGCACGGCCGCGTGCTGCACGTGGCCCGCGCCGATCACCTCGACGTGGTCGGCCACTACACGCTGGCCGGCAAGAGCGCCGACTGGCTGCCCTCGGGCGCCGGCTTCACGCCGGAGGCGTTCGAAGCCACCTGGGACGCGGCGGCGGCGGCGATCTGCGGCGAGCGGAGGGACCGCTAAGCTTCGCCGCTCGTCGCGGCGAGGCCAGAGCGAATACAGATTAGGGATACATCCAGCGCCGCGTCAGCGGCAGTTCGGTGGGCCCCGGCGCGACCTGTCGGCTGCCGAGGATCTGGTGCAGGTTCATCCAGCCCTGCGCGAAGCCCTGGCTGCATCCGGCGAGATACACGCGCCAGACGCGCAAGGTGCGGTCGGAGACTTCGCGCGCTGCCTCGGCCAGCCGCTGCTCGAGCCGCCGCGACCAGTGCGCCAGGGTGAGCGCATAGTGGCGCCGTAGGCTCTCGACATCGACCACCTCGAAGCCCGCCGCCGACATCTCGCGCACCGCCAGCGCCACGTGCGGCAGCTCACCGTTGGGGAACACGTACTTGCCGACGAAGTCGCCGGCGCCGGAGCCGACGGGCCGGCTGTCCACGTCGGCGCTGGTGATGCCGTGGTTGAGCATCAGGCCACGGTCGCGCAGCATGCGCGCGGCGGTGCCGAAGTACACGGGCAGGTTGCGCACGCCCACGTGCTCGAACATGCCCACGCTCGCTACCTTGTCGAAACTGCCCTCGTCGAAGCGCTGCGGCAGTTCGCGGTAGTCCAGCAGTTCGACCCGCACCCGATCGGCCAGCCCGGCGGCGGCGATCCGCTCGCGCGCCAGCAGCGCCTGCTGCTCCGACAGCGTGACGCCGACGGCGGACACGCCGTAGTGCTTCGCCGCGTGCAGCACGAGTCCGCCCCAGCCGCAACCGATGTCGAGGAAGCGCTCGCCAGGCGCGAGGCGCAGCTTGCGGCAGATGTGGTCCAGCTTGGCCCGCTGCGCGGTGTCGATGTCCTCGTCGCCGGTCTCGAAGTAGGCGCAGGAGTAGACCATGCGCTCGTCGAGCCACAGGCGATAAAAGCCGTTGCCGACGTCGTAGTGGTGGCGGATGTCGACGCGGTCGGTCTGCGGCTGATGCTCGGCGGCGACCAACTCCGGCCGCTGGCTCACGGAGGCGCCAGCGCTTTCGGCCAGCCTTGAGGCGACCTGGATCGCGGTGGCGACATCGCCATCGAGGTCGATGCGCCCTTCGACATACGCCTCCGCCAGGCCGCCGAGCGTGGGCTGTGACAGCTGCGACAGCACGCTCGCGTCGCGCACGGTCAGCGTCAGCTCGGGCGCATCGCCGAAGTCGACCGACGCGCCGTCGGGAAGCACGACCCGCAGGGGAAGCCCCCCCTGGGCGCGTAGCTCGTCGGCCAGCTTGGCGAGCTGCGAGCCGGCCAGTTTGCCGACCACCTTGTCGGCGGCCCGCTTCAACAGCGTCTCACCCCACATGTCCGCTCCCCTGCATGACGAGCCGATTGTTGCGGATGCCTCCGGTGCTGCCAACGGCCGCAATGATCGCTCATTGGCGCGACGGGTAAACCCGTCGTCGGCGCTCGAACAGGCACACCGCTGCGGCGGCCGCGACGTTCAGCGACTCCACCGCCGAGTCGATCGGAATCCACACCCAGCGCGCGCACACCTGCCGCGCCGCCGGTGAAAGCCCCGCGCCCTCGGCGCCGAAGACCCAGCCGAGCGGGCCCGACGGCAGCGGTGCGGCCCATAACGGCTCCCCGTCACGCGCATCGGCCCCGAGCCAGGGGCCAGCAAGCATCGCCGGCAAAGCCTCCGGGGCGACGCCCTCGTGCAGCCGCAGCCGGAAATGCGCGCCCTGCCCCGCACGCAGCGTCTTGGCCGCCCACAGCGCCGCCGTCGTGGGGCCGGTCAGCACTTCTCGGATGCCGGCCGCCGCCGCAGTCCGCAGCAGCGTGCCGACATTGCCCGGATCCTGCACCCCGTCCAGGTACAGCAGGTCGTGCCGCGCGCCCACCGGTGGCGGGTATGTCGGCACACCGACGAGCAGCATGAGGCCGGCGCCGTGCTCGGCCGGCGAGAGGCGGTCGTACAGCGCCGCCGCCAGCTCGAAGCCCTCGGCGCCGCGCGCCAGCGCCGCCTCGGCGAAAACCCCGACTTCCGCGCTCCTGGCGCCTCGCCGCAGCAGCACCGCCTCCACCGCGACCTGCGCCTCCAACGCGGCCTGCGCCAAGTGCAGCCCTTCGGCCAGCGCCCGCCGCTGTCGCCGCGACTCGCGCGGATGCGTGGCCAAGCGTAGCCAGGCGCGAAACGCCGGGTTCGCGTCGGAGCTGATCGCCTTCATCGCCCTCGGCCGGCGGCGAGCGCCTGGCGCACCGGCGCAAAGGAACGGCGGTGCGCGGCGCAGGGGCCGAGCGCGCGCAGGCGCTCCAGGTGGCGCGGCGTCGGATAGCCCGCGTGCTCGGCGAAGCCGTAACCGGGGTGGATGCGATCCAGGTCGGCCATCAGGCGATCGCGGTGCTGCTTGGCGAGGATCGACGCCGCCGAGATCGCCGGCTCCAGCGCATCGCCACCGATCACCGCCCTGGCCTCGATGTGCAGCACCGGCAAGCGGTCGCCGTCGACCAGCGCCGCCTCCGCCGGCGGATCGAGCGCTTCGATGGCGCGGCGGATCGCGAGCAGGCTCGCCTGCAGGATGTTCAGCCGGTCGATCTCCTCGACATCGGCCGCGCCGATCGCCCAGGCCAGCGCACGGTCGCGAATCAGCGCTTCGAGTTCGGCGCGGCGCGGCGGCGCCAGTTGCTTGGAGTCGCGCAGCCCGTCGATGGGTCGGCCGGGATCGAGGATCACCGCGGCGGCGATCACCGGGCCGGCCAGCGGCCCGCGCCCCGCCTCGTCGGCGCCGCAGACGCGGCGGCCGCGCCACGTGGCCGTGAAGAGGTCGGGCTGGCCTGACGGCGCGGGGCGGCGCATCCTCAGGCCCTTATCGTGGCGATGATCGCCTCGGCCGCCAGGCGCGGCGTGTCGCGCTTCAGCTCCGCGTGCATCAGCGCGAAGCGCTCGCGCAGCCGGGCGCAACGCGGCGCGTCGTCGAGCTGCGCCAGCAGCGCCCGTGCGAGCCGCGGCGGCGTGGCCTCGTCCTGGATCAACTCCGGCACCAGCGCCTCGCCGGCGAGAATGTTCGGCAGGCCGATGAACTTCACCTCGCCCATTTGCCGCATCAGCCAGTAAGACGCCGCCGGCATCCGGTAGGCGATCACCATCGGCAAACCGAAAAGCGCCGCCTCCAGCGTGGCGGTGCCGCTGGCGACCAGGGCGCCGTCGGCGGCCTCGAGGCAGTCGTGCGAGCGCCCCTCGACCAGCACGATGCGGCTCGCCGCCGCCCCCGCCGCCTCGATTGCCGGGGCCAGCCACGGCCGCAGGCTCGGGTCCGCCAGCGGCAGCACGAAGCGCAGCCGCGCCTCGCGCTCGAGCATCAGCGCCGCCGCGGCGATGAACGCCGGGCCGATGTGCTGCACCTCGGCGCGCCGGCTGCCCGGCAGCAGCGCCACCACCGGGTCCGCCGCCGGCAGGCCCAGGCGCGCCCGCGCCGCCGCCGCATCCGGCTGCGCCGGGATCGCCGAGGCCAGCGGATGGCCGACGTAGGTCGCCGGAATGCCCGCGTCGTCGTAGATCCGGCGCTCGAAGGGAAACACCAGCAGCACGCGGTCGGCGGCGCGGCGGATCTTCTTGATGCGCTTCGGCCGCCAGGCCCAGATCGACGGGCTCACGTAGTGCACGGTGGGCACGCCGGCGGCGCGCAGCTGCATTTCG
>CALGWX010000007.1 GCA_937936215.1 uncultured Burkholderiaceae bacterium
GGCCAGCAGGATCAGCCCGGCGACGTAGCTGTCGAGCTGGTCCGCCGGCAAGTAAGGCGCGAACACGTGCCGGATGAAGATCCACGCCAGCAGCGCCATCGAGAAGGGCTTCACCGCCCAGTTGACGAACAGCGTCACGCCGATGCCGCGGACGTGCGCCTTGACCTGCCCCAGCGCGCCGAAGTCGATCTTCAGCAGCATCGGGATGATCATCACCCAGATCAGCACCCCCACTGGCAGGTTGACCTGCGCGATTTCCATGCGGCCAATGGCCTGCACGGGCGCAGGGAAGAGCTGGCCCAGCACGATGCCGACGACGATGCAGATCGCCACCCACCCCGTGAGGTACCGCTCGAAGAAGCTCAGCGGCGCGGCGGCGGCTCGCTTGGCGGTGACTTCGCATTGGGCGGACATGGCGGGAACTCTCGAAATCAGGGAATCAGCGGATCTCGGCGGCTGCAGGCTGCACCAGTTGCAGCAGCCGCTCGGCGCCGACCGGTTCTTCGGCCAGCAGCGGCAAAACCGCCAGCCGCGTGCAATGCCGGGCGCGCACCGCTTCGATCTGCGCCACTTCGGCCTGCGCGCGCAGGCGCAGCAGCGGCGCCGACGGCCGCGCCATCGCCAGGCTGCCGTTGACGACCCAGGCCCACGGCTCGATGCCGGCGCGGCGCAGGTCGGCCTGCAACTGCGCCGCCTCGAGCACCGGTGTGGTCTCGGCCAGCGTGACGATCAGCACCTTGGTCTGCTTCGGATCCTGCAGCACCATCATCGGCGTGGTGAAGTGGCGGCCGGTCGATCCCAGTTGCCGCACCATGTCGCGGTGATAGGCGCCGGTGGCGTCGAGCAGCAGCAGCGTGTGGCCGGTCGGCGCGGTGTCCATCACCACGAACGAGCGGCCGCCCTCGCGGATGATGCTGGCGAAGGCGCGAAAGACGGCGATCTCCTCGGTGCACGGCGAGCGCAGGTCTTCTTCGAGCAGCGCCCGACCCTGCGCATCCAGATCCTTGCCCTTGGTCGCCAGCACGTGCTCGCGGTAGCGCGCGGTCTCTGCCTGCGGATCGATGCGGCTGACCTTCAGGTTGTCGACCGACGCGTCGAGCGTCTGCGCCAGATGCGCCGCCGGGTCGGTGGTGGTCAGGTGCACGGCATGGCCGCGCCGGGCCAGTTCGACGGCGATCGCCGCCGCCAGCGTCGTCTTGCCCACCCCGCCCTTGCCCATCACCATCACCAGGCCGTGGCCATCGGCTTCGACAGCGTCCACCAGATCGGCGAGCGGCGGCAGATCGAGCTGGGGCAGCGAGGGCGCCGCAGTGGATCGTGGTGCGGCCGGCGCGAACATCGCGCGCAGCGCCGGTACGCCGACCAGGTTGAACGGCAGCAGCGGCACCGTATCGCACGGCAGCTCGCGCAACTCTGCTGGCAGGCCGCGGATCGCCGCCGCCTCGCGCGCGATGATCGCCTCGGCGAGGGGATCGCCTTGCGCATCTTCCGCGCGCAGCACGCCGTTGACGACCAGATGCTGGTGCGTCAGTCCGATCGCGGCCAGCTCCTGCCGCGTTCGCGCCACTTCTTCCAGCGTGGTGCGCTGCGCGCGCGCCACCAGCACCAGCCGCGTGCGCGCAGCATCGGCCAGCGCATCGACGGCGGCCTTGTACTGGGCTCGCTGCTTCTCCAGCCCGGCCAGCGGCCCGAGACAGGAGGCATCGCCGCGGCCGTTCTCCAGAAAGCCGGTCCACGCACCGGGCAACTGCAGCAGGCGGATCGTGTGCCCGGTGGGGGCGGTGTCGAACACCACGTGGTCGTAGTCCTGCGTCAGGCTGCCGTCGGTGAGCAACGCCGTGAACTCGTCGAAGGCAGCGACCTCGGTCGTGCAGGCGCCCGAAAGCTGTTCCTCGATGCCGCGGACGACGTCGTCGGGCAGCACGCCGCGCACCGGGCCGACGATGCGGTCGCGGTAGGCCTGCGCGGCGGCGGGCGGATCGATCTCCAGCGCCGACAGCCGCGGCACTGCGTCGATTCCGACGATGCGGTTGCCGATCGCCACGCCGAACACCTGCCCGACGTTCGATGCGGGATCGGTGCTGACCAGCAGCACGCGCCGGCCGGCATCGGCCAGATGCACGGCCGCGGCGCAGGCGAGCGAAGTCTTGCCGACGCCGCCCTTGCCGGTGAAGAAGAGGTAACGCGGCGGATCGTTGAGGAAGTTCACGGTTTGTCCCGGCGCCGCCGCGGCGCGGTCAGCAGCACTTCGATTCGGCCGCGGCGGTAGCCGGGCCCGGGGCACAGCACGCGCTCGCGCTGGCCGACGCCGCGGTGGTCACCGCGATCGCGGTGAGCGGATCCTTCTTGTCCAGAGTGCGGTAGGCGAGGTTCAGCACGGCCTTCGCCGGCGCTTCCTTCACCTGCTGCGCCAGCTCGACCGCGCGGCGCATGTCGGCATCCGGCACGCCCAGCTTGCGCGCCTTGTCGTAGTGGAACCTGAAGCACGGCTCGCAGTTCGAGGCGATCGCCGCGCCGATGGCGACCAGCTCGGCGACCTGGTCGGTGAAGAGCGACGCTTCGCGCGCGATCCCGGCCCAACGGGCAAGTTCGTCGCGCGACGGGTAGCGGCCGCTCGACTTCAGCTCGCCGTCGACCACGATCGCCGGCAGCGCCTTGTCGCCCTGCGCCTGCAGCAGTTGCCTGATCTGCGGGTTCTCGGCGAAGGCCTGCGGCTGCTGCCCGAGGTTCAGACGCGTGACCTGCGCCCCCTGCGACTTCAGCCAGTCGACGTCGGCGGCGAACGTGACCAGTGCCTGGTCGACGTCGACGCCGCAGACACCGGTCGGGCAGCACATTGCGGGATCGAAGATCGTCATTGTCGTCATCGGAGTCTTCCTTGAGCGGGGGTCAGGGCAGCAGGCTGCCGATACGGTCGAGTTCGCGCTTCAGGCGTTCGCGATCGACCTTTAGTTCATCCAACGGCAGGGCGAGAAATGCTTCGATGCGCGCGCGCAGGATGCGATAGGCGCGGTCGAAGGCGGCATCGATCTGCGCGTCGGTGCCAGTGGCCTTGGCCGGATCGTCCACCCCCCAGTGCGAACGGATGGCCGGGCCAAGGTAGGCCGGGCAGGTCTCGCCGGCGGCACTGGCGCACACGGTGATCACGATGTCGGGCACCACTGGCAGCCCGTCCCACGACTTGCTCGAATAGCCCTCGGTGGCAATTCCCTCGCGCGCCAGCAGCGCCAGCGAGCGCGGATGCACCTGTCCGGTCGGCTGGCTGCCGGCGCTCATCGCCCGCCAGCCCTTCGGCGCCAGGTGATTGAAGGTTGCCTCGGCGAGGATCGAGCGGCACGAGTTGCCGGTGCACAGGAACAGGACGTTCATCGGTTTCCGATTGCGTGGAGACGGCGGTGGAAGACAGAGCGATGTTGCCGATCGCGGCTTCAGGCACGCACGCGCGGCCGCTGAACACGCAGCGGCGTCGCATTGGCCGTCGCGGGCGCGCAGCCGCGCGTATCGCCGCCGCAGCAGTTATCGGTCAGGAAGGCGAGCAGTTCGTTCATCGCCGCGAAGTCGGCCGAGGAGTAGATGAATCGGCCTTCGTGGCGCGTCCGCACCAGCCCGGCATGGGACAGTTCCTTCAGGTGGAAGCTGAGCGTGGCCGGCGCGACGTGGAGCACCGCGGCGATCTCGCCCGCCGCGAGTCCCGAGGCCCCATGCCGCACCAACAGCCGAAACACGCGCAGCCGCGTGTCCTGTGCCAGCGCGGCAAGGGCGGCGACGGTCTCGTGCAGTTTCATGATTCGAAGATTATAGAAGCATTTCCGACCCTGCTTGACCTGGCGCAAGCTGTCTCGGCAGGGTGCCGCTGAAGTGATGATCTGAGTCACCTCATCGCTCGCGCCGATTGCACCGCCGGCGATGCGTGCGTGGCAGAATCCGGCGCAAGGAGATGGCATTCCTCCGTTAACCGCCGCGCTCGCGGCTGATGATGCCTACGCTTGCCGCCCGATGCGGTGCGAATGCGCGTAGGCCTTTTCCCCTCCGTGCCTTCCCGCCCGCCCGGCGCGCGCCGGACAGGGAAACGCGATGACGACTTCGGACTGCAAGGTGTTCAATCGCGGCGACCGACCGCGTGGCTGCCCGTGGCGCGAGTCGCGGGTTGCTGCGCGCACACCGCAGCCGCAGTCCGATCTCGGCCGTCATCGCCGTGCCCTTGCCGGCCAACCGTGATCAGGAGAAGGTGATGGAAGGCTCGTACCTGCGCTTCTATGTCGTCGAAGGCCAGCGTCTGCACGGCACGCTGTTGTGGGAGTGGCTGCTGCGCACCGCCAACACGATGGGCATCCGCGGCGGCTCGGCGTTCCACGCCATGGCCGGCTTCGGCCGCCACCATCGGCTGCACCAGGACCGTTTTTTCGAGCTCGCCGGTAACCTGATCGTCGAGGTCGAGTTCATCGTCACCGATGACGAGAAGACGAAGCTGCTTGATCTGATCGCGGCCGAGAAGGTGCGCCTGTTCTACGCCGAGATCCCGGCACGGTTCGGCGTGCTCAATCCCGACCGCGACGACCCGCCGATGCAGGAGTCGCGATCGTGACCGAGATCTGGACCCAGGCCGCGCTGTGGCTGGCACTGGCGCTGGTGGCCACACTGCTGTCGATCTGGCTGCGGGTGGCCACGGCGCTGTCGGAGATCGTCGTCGGCACCATCGCCCAGCTCGTCATCGGCGCGGCGATCGGCAGCAGCCTGCTGGCGGGCGACGCCACGTGGATCAAGTTCCTCTCCGGCGCCGGCGCGATCCTGCTCACCTTTCTCGCCGGCGCCGAGCTCGATCCGGTGGTGTTGCGCAAGCAGTGGAAATCGACCTTCGCCATCGGGCTCATCAGCTTCGGCGCGCCGTTTCTCGGCTGCGCGGCGCTAGCCTACTGGGCGCTCGGCTGGAGCGCGCAGGCGAGCTGGCTCGCCGGCATCGCCATGTCCACGACCTCGGTGGCGGTGGTCTACGCGGTGATGCTCGAGTTCGGGCTGAACGCCACCAGTTACGGCAAGGGCGTGCTCGCCGCCTGCTTCATCACCGATCTGGCGACCGTGGTCGCGCTGGGGCTGATCTTCGCCCCGTTCACGTACAAGACGCTGGTGTTCGTCGGCGCCGGCACCGCCGCCTTCTTCATCCTGCCTTGGCTGACGCCGCGCTTCTTCCGCCGCTTTGGCAATCGACCCTCCGAACTCGAAGCCAAGTTCCTGATGACCTGCCTGTTCGCCTTCGCCGCACTCGCCACCTGGGCCGACAGCGAAGCGGTGCTGCCCGCCTACCTGCTCGGCATGGTTCTGGCGGGCACGGTGGGCAAGGACCATGCGCTGATTCGCCGCCTGCGCACGCTGACCTTCGGCTTGCTGACGCCGTTTTACTTCATCCGCGCCGGCTCGCTGGTGTCGATCCCTGCGCTGGTGGCGGCGCCGCTGGCCTTCGTCGTGCTGCTCGCCGGCAAGATGGTGGCCAAGGTGGCCGGCGTGTATCCGGTGGCGGCCGCATCGGGCTCGCCGCGGCAGGAGGCGATGTATACGACGCTGCTGATGTCCACCGGGCTTACCTTCGGCACCATCTCGGCGCTGTTCGGACTGTCGCGCGGCATCGTCGACCAGGCGCAGTACTCGGCGCTGGTGGCGGCGGTGATCGGCAGCGCCGTGGTGCCGACGTTGATCGCCAATGCCTTCTTCCTGCCGCGGCATCTGATGCGGCGCGAGCCGCCGGCCGAGCCGGCGCCGGAAGCGGTCACCACCTCACGGAGGACGACATGATCACGCGGATCCTGCTGGGCTACGACGGCTCGCCGGCCTCCGAGCGCGCGTTCGAGTTCGCTCTGGATCTCGCGCGCCGCTACGGCGCCGAGCTGCACGTGCTGGCCGTGTTCCGGCCGCCGGAGTTCGGCACCGAGGTCGAAACCGAGGACATGATCGAGCAGGGCCGGCGCCACTGCGCGAAGCTGCTGTCGCCGCTGCGCGCGAAGCTCGCCGGCGGCGACGTCACGGCCCGGTTCGAGACCGCCATCGGCCACCCTTCGGAACAGATCCTGCTGTACGCAGACCGGCACGGCATCGATCACATCGTCGTCGGCCGGCGCGGGCATACCGGACTGGCGGCGCGCTGGCTGCTGGGTTCGGTGGCGCGGCAGGTGATGGTGCACGCTACCTGCGCGGTGACGATCGTGCGCGGCTGAAGCGTCGCGCTGACTGATCGAGGGGGGCGAATCAGGGCAAGACGAGCGCGTCGATGCCCTGCGCAATCCACCACAGCCCGGCGCCGGCAAGCAGCAGGGCGAAGAAGCGCCGGCCCGGAAGCCAGCGTTCGAGTCGGCCGGCCCGCGCTAGCAGCGCCTGGGCACTGCCCGGCAGGGCGCCGGCGACCAGCAGCAGCAGGCCGTGGCCGACGCCATAGGCAGCGAGCAGCGCCGCGCCCCACCACATCGACTCGCCGAACGCGGCGCCGGTGCCGGCGATGCCGAGTGCCGCCGCCAACGCGGGCGTAGCGCAGGGACTCATCACGGTGCTGACCAGCGCACCGAGCGCGAATGCGCCCCACGAGCCGGCGCCGGCCAGCCGCCGTTGCCAGCCCGCCGGCAGCGGCATCCCGGAGGACGGCGCCGCCCTCCACAGCCAGATGCCGGCGGCGACGATGACGATGCCGACCGCCAGCGACCACGGGCCGGGCAGCGCCCCCATCAGCAGGCCCAGGCGCGCCGCCAGCAGACCGAGCAGCACCAGCACCAGCGTCAGCCCGGCAACGAACGCCGCCGACAGCCACCAGGCGCGCGCGGGCGTACGCGCCTGGCCGCCGACGAAACCGATCGCCACCGGTGCGGCGGCCAGCACGCACGGCGAGGCGGAAGTCAGCACGCCGCCGACGAACGCCGCCGCAAGCGCTTCCCAGCCAGTCATCGGATAGCGTCGCCCAGGCGGGCGAGGATCTCTTCGCCGGAGATCGTGCCCATGTGGCGGCCGATCTCGCGGCCCTGGGCGTCGAAGAAGACCTGGGTCGGCATCAGCTGGATGCGATAGCGCGCCAGGTACTGCCGTTCCTTGAGCACGTCGATGTCGACCACCGTCAGCCGCTCACCGTGTGTCCGCTGCAGCTCGGCGAGGATCGGCTTCATCTCGCGGCAGCCGACGCAACTGACCGAGCCGAACTCGGCGACCACCGGCTTGCCGCGAGCAAGCGCCGCTTGAACTGCGTCGTTTCCCGGCTCCGCGACGACCGCACCAGACGGCGCCGGCGCGGCGGGTCGGAGCACCAGGAAGGCGCCCGCTCCGGCCAGCACGGCCGCCACGCCGGCGCCGACGAGCCAGACCCGCCTCGAAACAGCGGTGGGCGGCGTCGTGTTCATTCCCGCTCCAGTTCGAGGTAGGTGCGGCTGGCGTTGCCCGGATGCAGTTCGGCGGCGTTCAGCAACCGCATGAAAGGCTGCGCGTCGAAGCCGCGGATGGCGGCGCTGATGTCGGTGCCGTCATCGACCGCCTTCTTCATGTGCGCGCGCAGCGCTTCGAGATAGACCCTGGTGTCGGCGCGCGCCGTGGCCAGATCGGTCACCTTGCCGTGGCCCGGGACGATGATCTTCGGGGCCAGCGCTTCGATCACGGCGAAGGTCTCCAGCCACCGTTTCGTGTTGCTGACCGGGATCACTCCAAGCATGCGCTCGACGTAGACGACATCGCCGGAGAACAGCACGCCGCGGTCGGGCAGCCAGACCATCATGTCGCCCGGCGTGTGCGCGCCGCCGCGGTGCTTCAGTTCGAGCGTCACGCCGCCGAGCTCGAGGCGCACATCGTTGCCCTCGATCCAGCGAGTTGGAAGCGTCGGCACCGTGCCTTCGAGCCGTTCCCGAACGACGGCCTTCAGCGCCTGCAGGTGATCGCCGCCGCGCGCCTGCATGTCGGCGCGCGCGTTGGCGTGCGCGATCAGCTCTGCACCCTGCTCCTTGAAGTACCCATTGCCGAGCCAGCGGTGATCCTGACCCCCCGTGTTGATCACCCATTTGACCGGCTGGTCGGTCACGCGACGGATCGCGGCGTGGATCTGGCGCGCGGAACGATAGGTGGCGCCGCTGTCGATCAGCACGCTGCCCGAAGGCGTCGCCACCAGCCCGAGGTTGGCGTTGAGCCCCTCGTTGTCGTAGGTGCGGCCGGCCTTCTCGCCGATGTGGGCATAAATGCCCGGCGCCACCGGCTGGAAATTCACCTCCACGGCGAACGCCGCGGAGCCAAAAAGCCACTGCGCCGCGGCGGCGAGCAGGGCCACCGCCCGCCACCACCCCAACGACGGCCGCGCGCCGCACGCCACCACGGTCAGGCAACCGCGGCCGCGCGCGGCACCCGCTAATCGATCGTCTGCGACAGCTTCCGCCGCCATCCGCATGCCTCAGCCCAGAATGATGTTGAATGCATAGCCCACCAGCAGGATGCCGGTAGCCACCACGCCGACGAAAGTGGCGATCAGTCGCGGCTTGAGGACCTTGCGCAGGATCACGACCTCGGGAGCCGACAGCGCGATCACGCTCATCATGAACGCCAGCACCGTGCCCAGCGCCGCGCCCTTGGCCAGCAGCGCCTCGACCACCGGAATCACGCCGGCGGCATTGGTGTACATCGGCACGCCGAACACCACCGCCAGCGGCACCGCCCACCAGGCCTCGCGGCCCATGAAGGAGGCCATAAAGTCCTGCGGCACATAGCCGTGGATGCCGGCGCCGATGGCGATGCCGGCCAGGATGTACGGCCAGACCCGGCCGACGATCTCGCGCACCGACTGCAGGCCCGCCTCGATGCGCTCCGGCCAGGTCAGCGAGGCCGCGCCGGCCTCGGGGCGCACCGTGCGCAACTGCCGGACCCAGTCCTCGAGGTGATGCTCCATCTTCAGCCTGCCGATCACCCAGCCGGCGACGATCGCCACCGTCAGCCCGAGGCCGAGATACAGCAGCGCGATCTTCCAACCGAACAGCGCGAACAACAGCGCCAGCGCCACCTCGTTGACCATCGGCGCGGCGATCAGGAAGGAAAACGTCACCCCCAGCGGCACGCCGGCCTGCACGAAGCCGATGAACAGCGGCACCGCCGAACAGGAGCAGAACGGCGTCACGATCCCGAGGCTCGCCGCCAGCACGTTGCCCACACCCTCGGCACGGTTGCGAGCAGCGCCCGCGTCCGCTCCGGCGTGAAGTAGGAATTGACCATCCCCATCACGAACACCACGGCCGTGAGCAGCAGCAGGACCTCGGGAGCGTCGTAGAAGAAGAACTGCAGCGCGGCGCCCAGGTGGCTGGCGCCGTCCACCGGCAGGCGCGCGACGATCGCCTCCGATAGCGGCACCAGCGCGCGATAGGCCAGCCACCACCCCAGCGCCGCCACCGCGAGGAAGGCGAACGGCTGCCGTTGCGGCCAGCCGCGCACGGCCAGCACGGAGCGCGCCAGCGGCGTGGCCTGGGGCGATGCGGACATGGCCTACGCCTGCAGCCAGGCGGCAATGGCGTCGCGGTTGGGAACGCCGCCGGCGTGCACGACCTTGCCGTCGACGATCACGCCAGGCGTGCGCATCACGCCGGCGGCCGCGATGTCCTCGATGCGCTCGACCTTTTCGAGCCGCACCTCGATGCCGCGCTCACGCGCCACTTCCTCGATCAGCCGGATCGTGTTGCGGCAGTTGGCGCAACCCGTGCCGAGTACCTTGACTTCCTTCATCGGATCCTCCCTGCGCCGCGTGCGGCTGCCATGCCCTCGCCGGCGTTAACCAGCCCATTGTATTCGCCGAAGCGAATATGACGATCTGCCCCAGATCACGACGCGGCGCTGCGGCCGGGGATCCAGGTTGCCGGGGAGGCGCCCACGCCTTTGCTACCCGCTCAGGCGGGGGCGGGGCGCTCAGCGACCAGCGTCAGCCGGCGACGGTCCTGGCGGTAGGGCGCCTCGCGGGCGGATCCCTCGCGCAGCGCGTCGAGCACCTGCCGCGCCCACGCGGGCAGCTTCGGATCGATCCGGTAGAAGGAAAACCGGCCTTCCTTCCATTGCTCGACCACCCCGGCGTCGCGCATCACCATCAAGTGGCGCGACACGGTCGGCTGCGGCAGACCGAGCGCGTTGACCAGTTCGCAGACGCACAGGTCGTGCCGGTCGAGCAGGACCAGCATGCGGCGCCGGCTCTCGTCGGCGAGCACATCGAGCAGGTCGGCGGTGGTCAAGGCGGCCATGGCGGCAATGTATTGACCGTCCCGAATGGGTGCAAGCCGCGGGCCCTGCGCGCGATCAAGGCGATGCGTCGGCGCGCCCCGGCGCCGGCTCGCGGCAGCGCAGCTGCGCCGCCAGCGGGACGCCGACGGCGAGGCCCAACGCCGCCGCCGCGGCATTGCGCTGAGAAACGACGCCGTGCGCCCAGCTGTCGGCCGCCTCGCCGATGCGCGCCGAGGTGTGCGCCACCGTCGCGGCCGCGATGCCGTGGGCCTGCAGCAGCGCCAGCGCGGCGATGCCCGCGCCGTCCTTGCCGACGCCGGCGTCGTTGAAGACGTACAGCCACGCCTGCACCGCCCGCGCGTACGGCACGACGCTGGCGCCGCCATGCGAGCCGGTGACGACCAGGCAGCCGGCATGATGCT
>CALGWX010000008.1 GCA_937936215.1 uncultured Burkholderiaceae bacterium
GAGAACTCGCCGGCGGCACACCGCCGCCGTGCGCGAGGCGAGGGCAGTCCGGTGGCGCCGCGGCGGCCGCAGCCAGCGAAAGGACCGTCGCCGAGATCGGTAGCATCCGCCCTCCGCTGTAGGCTGCTGCCATGACCGAACCTTCCGCGCCCAAGACGCTCGCCGGGCTGGCGATCGACCGCTCCGCGCCGCCACTGCGCCGCCGCAGGCCGCTGTGGAAGCGCTGGTGGGTGTGGTTGCTGGGGCTCATTGCGGCCGGCGCGGCGGCGGCCTTCGTGCAGCAGCGCGGCCGGCCGCTGCCGGTGGAGATTGCCACGGTGGCCGCGAGCTATCCGTCGCAGGCGCTGGCGGTGCTCAACGCGACCGGCCGCGTGGTCGCGGCGCGGCGCGCGTCGGTGTCGAGCAAGGGCACGGGGCGGCTGGAGTGGCTGGGCGTGCAGGAGGGCCAGCGCGTGTCCGAAGGCGAAGTGATCGCGCGGCTGGAAAACCGCGATGTCGCCGCCAGCCGCGACCAGGCCGCCGCGGCGGTGAAGGCCGCCGAGGCCAATCTCGCGCAGGGCGAGGCGGAGCTGGCCGACGCCGCGGCGGCGCTGAAACGCGCGCGTGAGCTGGCGGCGAAGGAGTTCGTCTCGATCGCCGCGGTCGATGCCGCCGAGGCGCGGTTC
This sequence comes from uncultured Burkholderiaceae bacterium, assembly GCA_937936215.1. Classification (GTDB taxonomy): domain Bacteria; phylum Pseudomonadota; class Gammaproteobacteria; order Burkholderiales; family Burkholderiaceae_F; genus JADJWR01. Next base: position 666 of record CALGWX010000008.1, read on the forward strand.
AACAAGGCGGCGGCGGCGGTCAAGACGCTGCAGGCGCAGATCGCGGTGGCGCAGGCCAATTTGCGGGCCGCGAGCGTCGCCCTCGACCAGACGCTGATCCGCGCCCCGTTTGCCGGCATCGTGCTGACCAAGAACGCCAACGTCGGCGACATCCTGACGCCGTTTTCCAGTGCCGCCGGAACCACCGGCGCGGTGGTGACGATGGCCGACATGAGCACGCTCGAGGTCGAGGCCGACGTCTCGGAGGGGTCGATCGCGAAGATCGCGGTGGGCCAGCCGGCCGAGATCCAGCTCGACGCCTTCCCCGACCTGCGGCTGGGCGGCACCGTCTCGCGCATCGTGCCCACCGTCGACCGCAGCAAGGCGACGCTGCTGGTGAAGGTGAAGTTCGACGCGATCGACCCGCGCGCGCTGCCGGACATGAGCGCCAAGATCGCTTTCCTGTCGCGGCCGCTGACGGAAGCCGAGCGCAGGCCGGTGCCGGCGGTGCGGCCCGAGGCCGTGATCCGCGGCGACGGCGGCGAGGCGGTGTTCGTGGTGCAGCCGGCGGCGGGCGAGAAGGGCGGCGCGGCGGCCGGAAAGGTTGCGCGCACGCCGGTGAAGACCGGCGATCGCATCGGCGACCTGGTCCGCGTCGAAGGCCTGGCGCCGGGCACGCGCGTCGTCGTGCAGCCGCCGCCGCAACTGGCCGACGGCGCCACCGTCGTGGCAAAGCGTTAGGCGGCGGCGGATGGACGAGGTCGCCGTCCAGCGCACGCCGCGCGCGGCGCAGAGTGAGGCACTGATCGAGATCCGCCGCGTGGCCAAGAGCTACACGCGCGGCGAGCAGACCGTGCCAGTGCTCACCGACATCAACCTCGACATCGGGCGCGGCGACTTCGTCGCGCTGATGGGACCGTCGGGCTCCGGCAAGAGCACGCTGCTGAACCTGATCGCCGGCATCGACAAGCCGGATGCCGGCGCGATCCGCATCGCCGGCGAGGACATCACGCAGCTCGACGAGAGCCAACTGGCGGCGTGGCGGGCGGCCTCGGTCGGCTTCGTGTTCCAGTTCTACAACCTGATGCCGGTGCTGACCGCGTGGGAGAACGTCGAGCTGCCGCTGCTGCTTACGGCGCTGTCGCGGCGCGAGCGCGCGCAGCGGGTGGAGACGGTCCTGGCGCTGGTGGGCCTGGCCGACCGGATGGACCACCGGCCGAACGAACTGTCCGGTGGCCAGCAGCAGCGGGTGGCGATCGCCCGCGCGGTGGTCACCGACCCGCTGCTGATCATCGCCGACGAGCCCACGGGGGATCTCGACCGCGCCTCGGCGGCGGAGATCCTCGGCCTGCTGAACCGCCTAAACGTGGAGCTGGGCAAGACGATCGTCATGGTCACCCACGACCCGCGCGCCGCCGAGGCGGCCCACCACCTGATCTACCTCGACAAGGGGCAGCTGACGGACACCAGTCCGTTTGCGCACTGAGCGGCTGCGAATGAAGCGACTCCGCGTCCCGATCTCGCGCCTGCGGCTCTCCGCCGAACGCCTCGGTACGGCTCCGCTGGCGGGCAGCGACCTCGGGCCGCTCGCGACGATGTCTTCACAGCCTCTGAGTCACCGTCTTCGAATTCAAGTGCGGTGAACGACCGGATTCCAGGGTTGGCGAGTTCTGACCATCGCGGTCAGGATGATCAGCAGCTTGCGCAAGCAGGCCACGAGGGGCAGGTGGCCATGCGGCCGGGGCGCGGCAGGGGCGGCGGCGGGCAACGATGTTCTTCCTGAAGCTCGTCGCCCGCAACGCCTTGCGCGCCCGGCTGCGGACGGCGCTGACGGTGCTCGGGCTGGTGATCGCGCTGGCGGCCTTCGGCCTGCTGCAGACGGTGGTGCAGGCGTGGTACGCGGGGGCCGAGGCGGCCTCGCCGACCCGGCTTGTCACCCGCAACAGCATCTCGCTGGTGTTCCCGCTGCCGATCTACTACCGCGACCGCATTCGCGCCATCGACGGGGTGCGCAGCGTGGCGGTGTCCAACTGGTTCGGCGGCGTGTGGCGCGACGAGCGCAGCTTCTTCGCCCAGTTTGCGGTCGACTCGCCGACTTATTTCGCGATGTACCCGGAGTTCGTCTTCAAGCCGGACGAGTGGGCCGACTTCCTGCGCGACCGCCGCGGTGCCGCGGTCGGCCGGCAGCTGGCGGACCTGTACGGCTTCAAGGTGGGCGACCGGCTGCCGCTGCGCGGCACGATCTACCCCGGCAACCACGAGTTCACCATCCGTGCCATCTACGAGGGCCGCGACCCGGGCACGATCACGCGGCAGATGTACTTCCACTACGACTACCTGAACGAGTACCTGCAGCAGCGCTTCCCGCGCGGTGCCAACAACGTCGGCGTGTTCGTCGTCGACGTGACCGACCCGGCCAAGGTGGCCGACGTGGCGCGGGCCATCGACGCCGAGTTCGCCAACTCGCTCGCCGAGACGCTGACCGAGACCGAGAAGGCGTTCCAGCTGTCGTTCGTGGCGATGGTCGAGACGATCGTGCAGGTGATCTCCGGCGTCTCGTACATCGTCATCGCGATCATCCTGGCAGTGGCCGCCAACACGATGGCAATGACCGCGCGCGAGCGGCTGTCGGAGTACGCGACGCTGAAGGCGCTCGGCTTCGGCCCGCCGTTCGTGGCGCGGCTGATCCTCGCCGAGAGCGTCTTCATCGCCGTGGTCGGCGGGGCGATCGCGATCCTGCTCACGCCGGCGATCGCCGAGGCGTTCTTCAACTCGGTCGGCCGCACGCTGTTCGTCCGCTTCCGCGTCGAGCCGTCCACCTTTGTTCTCCAGGCGGCGGCTGCGCTCGCGGTCGGCGTGCTGGCGGCGCTGGTGCCGATGGTCCGCAGCGTGCGGGTGCGGATCGTCGAGGGGCTGCGCCATGTGGGGTGAGCGGACCAGGGGGACGCGATGCCTTCGGCATCGCGCGCGCACCTCCTTCGGAGCAATTGACGCGCCGGCCTTCCGGCGGCCGGGCGGCCGGCGCGAACGCAACGGCGACGACACCGCTCGCGGCGAGACGGTCTTGCGGCGATGAAGCTGCCGCTTTCCTACATCGCCCGCAACCTCTGGGTACGGCGTCTGACGACGGTGCTCACCGCGGGCGGCATGGCGCTGGTGGTGTTCGTCTTCGCGGCGGTGCTGATGCTGGAAGCGGGGCTGCGGCAGACGCTGGTGGCCACCGGCTCGCCGAACAACGTCTTGGCGATCCGAAAAGGGGCGGCCACCGAGGTGCAGAGCGGGGTGTCGCGCGAGCAGGCGGCGCTGATCGAGAGCCTGCCGCAGATCGCCCGCGACGCCGCCGGCCGGCCGCGGGTGTCGAAGGAAGTGGTGGTCCTGAACTCGCTGCCGAAGCGCAACGACGACGCCTCCGCCTCGGCCAAGCGCAGCAACGTGCCGATCCGCGGCGTGCCGCCGATGGGGCTGGAATTGCGGCCGCAGGTCAGGATCGTCGAGGGGCGAATGTTTCGCCCCGGCGCCAACGAGATCGTGGTCGGCGCCAGCGTGGCCCGGCAGTTTGCCGGCGTCGAAATCGGCCAGGCGCTGTCGTTCGCGCAGCGGCAGTGGCAGGTGGTCGGCATCTTCGATGCCGGCCGCACCGCGTTCGATTCCGAGATCTGGGGCGACGCCGAGCAGTTGGCGCAGGCGTTCCGCCGCTTCGGCTGGTCGTCGGTGATCGCCGAGCTGGACTCGCCGCAGGCCTTCGACGCGCTGGTGGCGGCGGTGGCGGCCGAGCCGAGGCTGACGGTCGAGGTCAAGCGCGAGCGGCAGTTCTACGAGGACCAGAGCCGGGCGCTGGCGAACTTCCTGCGCACGCTAGGGCTGACGCTGTCGGTGATCTTCTCGCTCGGCGCGATCATCGGCGCCGCGATCACGATGTACGCGGCGGTGGCCACGCGCACCGGCGAGATCGGCACGTTGCGCGCGCTCGGCTTTGCGCGCCGCTCGATCCTCGCCGCCTTCCTGGTGGAGTCGCTGCTGCTGGCGGCGACCGGCGGCGCGGTCGGGCTGGCGGCGGCGAGTTTCCTGCAGGCGATCACCATTTCCACCACCAACTTCCAGTCGTTCGCGGAACTGGCGTTTTCCTTCGCGATGACGCCGGCGATCGCCGCCGCGAGCTTCGCTTTCGCGCTGACCATGGGGCTCATCGGCGGCGTGCTGCCGGCGGTGAAGGCCTCGCGGATGAAGATCGTCGACGCGCTGCGCGCCGACTGACGGCCGCGCTACGCTCCGGCCTCAAATTCCGTTTCAGCCCCCATGAACCCGTTCCATTGTTTGCTGGCGCTGCTGCTCGTGGTGATCGCCGGCGCGGCGCAGGCG
>CALGWX010000009.1 GCA_937936215.1 uncultured Burkholderiaceae bacterium
GGGCGGATGAGCAGGCGCACGCCGGCCGGGGTGCCCCAGCGCTTCAGCACCTCCGGGGCGTTGGGCCGTCTCGTACCTTTCTCCTCCATCGCCTGCCGTCTCTCCAGTATCGAAAGTGCCGTGCCGCCGGCGAACTGGCGAGGCGGAGCCATCTTCTCCCGCCATTTCCCGTGCCGGGTCTGTGCATGGCTTGCGCCAACCAGCGGCGGGCCGATGCAACGGCCATTCTGCGATGATCGCTCCGACGCTGCCGCCGCGTCGCGGCGGCTCCACCTTCGTTGCGGAGACAACCTCGAATGGCCAAGGTCGCCATCGTCGGCTGCGGCGCGATGGGTTCGGTGTACGCGGCGCTAATGGCCAGCCGCGGCCACGACGTGCACGCGGTGACGTTGTGGGCCGATCACGCCGAGGCCATGGCCCGCCACGGCCTTCGCGTCGAGGGCGCCAGCGGCGACCGCACCGTGCGCCTGCATGCGGCGACGACCACCGACGGCATCGGCCCCTGCGACCTGGTGATCATCGCCACCAAGGCGTTCGACGTCGAGGCGGCGGCGCGCTCGGCGCTGCCCTTGCTGGCGCCGCACACGGTGGTGCAGACGATCCAGAACGGGCTCGGCTCGGCCGAGCGGGTGGCACCGATCGTGGGGGCGGAACGGCTGGCGGTGGGCGTGGTCGGCGGCTTCGGCGCGTCGCTGCGCGCGCCGGGGCACGTGCACCACAACGGCATGGAGATGGTGCGCTTCGGGCCCTACGCCGGCCTGCCGCGCGCGGCGCTCGAAGCGTCGGCGGCGGTCTGGGAGTCGGCCGGCCTCAAGGTCGCGCTGTTCGACGACCTCGACCGCATGGTCTGGGAGAAGCTGATCATGAACGTCGCCTTCTCCGCCACCTGCTGCCTGACCGGCATGACGATCGGCGAGGTGATGGGCAACGACGACGCCTGGCGGGTGGCGCGCGGCTGCGCCGAGGAGGCGGTGGCCGTGGCGAGGGCGCGCGGCATTCGGCTGCAGGTCGGCGACCCGATCGAGCACATCCGCCATCTGGGCGGCAGCATCAGCAACGCGCGCCCGTCGATGCTGCTCGACCACCTGGCGCGACGGCGCTCGGAGATCGACGTCATCAACGGCGCCATCCCGCGCGAGGGAGCGAAGGTCGGCGTGGCGACGCCGGTGAACGAGACGGTGGTGGCGCTGGTGAAGGCGCGGGAGGCGGGGTTCGAATCATGACAATGCAACGGCACCCGACAACGAACGCGTTGCGCGCCGTCGTGGCGCTGGCCATGACTCTGCTCGCGCTGTCGTTGCCGGCCAAGCCGCTGCGCTTCGCCAGCGCCTTCGACCCGCAGTCGATGGACCCGCACGCGCTCGCCCTGCTGTACCAGTCGCGCGTGGTGAGCCAGATCTACGACTCGCTGGTCAACCGCGACCGCGAGTTCAAGCTCGAGCCGGCGCTGGCCACCGCGTGGAAGATGGTCGACGCGCGCACGTGGCGCTTCTCGCTGCGGCCGAACGTCAAGTTCCACGACGGCACGCCGATGACGGCCGACGACGTCGTGTTCTCGATCGAACGGGCGCTGTCGAAGACCTCGCAGCGCGCCTTCCAGTTGCGTGGCGTGACCGGCGCGCGCAAGGTCGATGCGCTCACCGTCGACGTGCTGCTGTCGGCGCCTGACGCCGTGCTGCCGGAGAAGCTCATCTTCATCGGCATCATGAGCAAGGCGTGGGCGGAGAAGCACGGCGTCACCCAGCCGCAGGACTTCAACGCCAGGCAGGAGACCTACGCCGTGCGCAACGCCAACGGCACCGGGCCGTTCATGCTGAAGCGCTACGAGCCGGACGGGCGGCTGGTGCTCGTTGCCAACCCGCACTGGTGGGGCCATGGCACCAAGCACGACGGCGGCAACGTGACCGAAGTCACCTACACGGTGATCCAGTCCGACGCGACGCGGATGGCGGCGCTCGCCACCGGCGAGGCCGATTTCGTCATCGACCCGCCGTTCCAGGACGTGGCGCGCCTTTCGCAGGACAAGCGGCTGAAGCTCGCCTCGACGACCGACATCGGCACGCAGTACCTCGGCTTCGACCAGGCGCGCGCCGAGCTCGAAACCAGCGACGTGAAGGGCCGCAACCCGTTCAAGGACCTGCGGGTGCGCAAGGCCGTCTATCACGCCATCGACATCGACTCGATCGTGGCCAAGGTGCTGCGCGGCCAGGCCACACCGACCGGCTCGTTCGTCTCGGCGCTGGTCGACGGCTACCTGCAGGAACTCGACCGCCGCCTGCCCTACGACCCGGCGGCGGCGCGCGCGCTGCTGAAGGAAGCCGGGTACCCGGACGGTTTTTCCGTGCAGCTCGACTGCGTCAACGTCACCTTCCGCGCGGCGGTGTGCCAGGCCATCAGCGCCATGCTGGCGCAGGTCGGCATCCGCGTCATTTTCCAGCCCTCGCCGAGCGCGCTGTTCTTTCCGAAGCTGACGCAGGCGACGACGAGCTTCTTCGAGTTCGGCTGGATCCCGACCACCGACCCGTGGAGCATGCTCAACTCGATCGTCCGCACCTGGGACGGCGCCGGCGCCGGCCAGTTCAACGGCGGCCGCTACTCGAACCCGAAGCTCGATGCGCTGATCGACGCCATCCGCGTCGAGCCCGATCTCGCCCGCCGCCGCCAGCTCACCGGCGAGGCGCTGCGGCTGATGAGCGAAGACCTGCCGCTGCTGCCCCTTTACCGCCGCAAGATCAACTGGGTGATGCGACCGAACATCCACGTGACGCCGTGGCCTAACGACATCCTCGAGCTGCGGTTCGTGCGGATCGATTGACGCCCGTTGGCGTTGTTTGTATTACAAACGCCTTAGACACGCCGCCCATGCTCGCTGTCCGCTTGCCCGAAGACATCGAAGAGCGCCTCGACCGTCTGGCGAAAAGCACCGGTCGACCCAAATCCTTTTACGTCCGCGAGGCGCTTTCGGAGTATCTCGCCGACCCCGAGGACTTCTATCTGGCGGAAAAGCGCATGCGGTCGTACCGCGCCGCCAAGGCGATCCCGCTCGACGACCTCATGCGAGAACATGGCGTGGACCATTGAGTTCCTGCCTGAAGCCGCGCGGGAACTTCGGAAGCTCGACCGGCAGGTCGCCGCCAGCCTGCTTCGATTCCTCCACCAACGCGTCCGGCGCGCCGACAATCCGCGAGCCGTGGGTGAACCGCTGCGGACCGAGCGGCTCGGCGCCTACTGGAAGTACCGCGTCGGCGACTACCGCCTGATCTGCTGCATCCAGGATCAGCGCATCGTCGTCACCGTGGTCCGTATCGGCCATCGAAGCGACGTTTATTGGGACTGACATCCATGTCGATCGCCCACTTTTCCTTCCCCACCGCCATCCACTTCGGCCCCGGCAGCCGCAAGCTCACAGGCAGCCACCTGCGCGACCGCGGCCTGCGGCGGCCGTTGATCGTCACTGACCGCGCGCTCGCCACGCTGCCGGTGCTCGCCGAGTTCATGGAGCACCTGCGCACCGGGCTCGACGTCGGCGTGTTCTCCGGCGTGAACGGCAACCCGACCGCGGCGCAGGTGATGGACGGCGCCGACGCCTATCGCCTGCACCGCGCCGACTGCGTGATCGGCTTCGGCGGCGGCGCCGCGCTCGACGTGGCCAAGGTGGTGGCGCTGATGGCGGTGCACGATGGCCACGTGCTCGAGTACGCGTGGGACCACCCGCAGGTGCGGCCGATCGTCAACGACTTGCCCTATTTCATCGCCCTGCCCACGACCAGTGGCACCGGCTCGGAGGTCGGCCGCTCCAGCGTGGTGTCCGAAGACGACACACACCTGAAGCGGATCGTCTTCTCGCCCAGGCTGCTGGCGAAGGCCGTGTTCGCCGACCCCGAGGTGACGCTGGGGCTGCCGGCCGCGGTGACGGCCGCCACCGGCATGGATGCGCTGACGCACAACGTCGAGAGCTACCTCTCGCCCGCCTACCACCCGCTGTGCGATGGCATCGCGCTCGAAGGCGCGCGCATCGCCGCGCGCTCGCTCGCCACCGCGGTGCGCGAGCCGGGCAATCTCGCGGCGCGAAGCGACATGATGATGGCGTCGATGATGGGCGCCATCGCCTTCCAGAAAGACCTCGGCGCCGTGCACGCCTGCGCGCACGCGCTGGGCGCCGTGTGCGACCTGCACCACGGCCTGGCCAACGCGCTGATGATCGAGCCGGTGATGCGCTTCAACCAGGAGGCCGCGCCGGCGAAGTTCGCGGAACTCGCGCACGCGGTCGGCGCCGGCAGCGGCGAGGCTTTCGTGCCGTGGCTGGCGCAGCTGAAGCGGAGCATCGGCATACCGGAGAGCCTCGCGGCCGTGGGCGTCAAGCGCGAGCAGATCGGGCGCCTTGCCGACGTGGCGGTAAAGGACATCTGCCACCAGACGAACCCTCGTCCGTGCACGCGCGAGGACTTCGTGCGCTTCTTCGAGCAGGCCTTCTGAGATGGCGGCGCGGCTGGCGATCGGCATCTCGGCCTGCTTCTTCCACCCCGACCCGCGCCGCACCGTCTTCACCGGCAAGACCCTGCAATACGTCGAGCAGTCGATCGCCCACTGGGTGCAGTCGCAGGGCGCGCTCGCGTTGATGATTCCCTCGCCCGACGGCGACACGCGCCGCGGCGACGTCACCGTCGATCACTACGCCGAGCGGCTCGACGGGCTGGTGCTCGAAGGCGGCTCCGACATGTGGCCCGGCAGCTACGGCGAGGAGCCGCTGCGCCCCGAGTGGAGCGGCGACCGCATCCGCGACGCGTACGAGACCGCCCTGCTGCGGGCGTTCGTGGCCCGCGGCAAGCCGGTGCTCGGCGTGTGCCGCGGGTTGCAGGTGCTCAACGTCGCCTACGGCGGCACGCTGTACCAGGACCTGCCCTTGCAGCGGCCGGGGCCGCTGTTCCACCGCAGCGCGCAGCTTTACGACCGCAATCACCACCAAATCGAGATCGTGCCCGGCACGCGGCTGGCGGCGCTCTACCCCGGCCTGACGACGGCCACGGTCAGCAGCGTGCACCACCAGGGCATCAAGGACCTCGCGCCGGGATTCGTGGTGGAGGCGGTCGCGCCGGACGGCGTGATCGAGGCCTTCCGTCGCGAGGGCGAGGTCTTCGTAGCCGGGGTGCAGTGGCACCCGGAGTTTCACGTCGGCGACAATGCGCACCTGCTCGACGGCGCTCCCCTCCTGACCGACTTTCTCGCCGCCTGCCGCGCCGCCTGAGCGCACGCCGAACCCACGCCAGCCCTCTGCTCATGTTGATCGTCACCAATCCCGCCACCGGCGCCAAGCTGGCCGAGTTGCCAACCGATACGCCGACGAGCATCGCCCATGCCTATGCCCGCGCGCGCGCTGCCCAGCCGGCCTGGGCGGCCACGCCGCTGGCGCAGCGGCTCGCCTGCGTGCGCCGCTTTCGCGACGGCATCGTGCGCGAGACGGAGCGGCTGGCGGCGATCCTCACGTCCGAGGTCGGCAAGCCGATCCGCCAGTCGCGCAACGAACTCGCCGGCCTGCTCGGCCGGCTCGACTTCTTCCTGCAGGCCACCGAGCCGACGCTGGCGCCGCGTGTCGTGCACGAAGAGGGCGGCATGCGCGAGCGCATCACGCACGAGCCGCTCGGCGTCGTGGCGAACATCTCGGCCTGGAACTACCCGTACTTCGTCGGCGCCAATGTCTTCGTCCCGGCGCTGCTGGCGGGCAACGGCGTGCTGTACAAGCCAAGCGAGTACGCCACGCTCACCGGTATCGAGATCGGCAACCTGCTGCACGGCGCCGGGATCCCGCAGAACGTGTTCCAGGTGATCGTGGGTGGCGGCGAGGCCGGCGAGGCGCTGCTGGCGCAGCCGGTCGACGGCGTGTTCTTCACCGGCTCCTACGCGACCGGCGCCAGGATCGCGCAAGCGGTGGGGCCGCGGATGATCCGGCTGCAGCTCGAGCTCGGCGGCAAGGATCCGGCGTATGTGTGCGAGGACGTCGATGTGCCCGCCGCGGCGGCTTCACTGGCCGATGGCGCGATGTACAACACCGGCCAGAGCTGCTGCTCAGTCGAGCGGATCTATGTGCACCAGGCGATCCACGATGCCTTCGTCGAGGCCTTCGTCAAGGAGGTGCGGGGCTTCCGCATCGGAGACCCGACCGATGAGGCGAGCTACATCGGCCCGCTGACGCGTGCCGCGCAGCTCGACGTGCTGCAGGCGCAGGTGGCCGACGCGAAGGCCAAGGGGGCACGGCTGCTCACCGGCGGCCGCCGCCTCGACCCGCCGGGGCACTGGTTCGAGCCGACCGTCTTCAGCCACGTCGACCACACGATGGCGCTGATGCGCGAGGAGAGCTTCGGTCCGATCATCGGCATCCAGAAGGTCAGCAGCGACGACGAAGCGGTGCGGCTGATGAACGACACCGACTACGGCCTGACCGCGGCCGTGTACACGAAGGACGCCGCGCGCGCCGAACGGATCCTGGCGCAGGTGCAGGCCGGCAGCGTTTACTGGAACTGCTGCGACCGCGTCAGCCCGCGGCTGCCGTGGAGCGGCGTGAAGCGCTCCGGCATCGGCCTGACGCTGTCGACCTACGGCATCGAGGCCTTCACCCGCCCCAAGGCGTGGCACCTGCGCGCGCTCTGAAAATCGGGGTCAGACTCCAATTTCCGCAGTTCTACCAGCGCCGAAGCGGCGCGCACCGCGCGGACATCTGCCCGGCAACGTGTTCGCGCCGTGCCCGCCAGGCGCACGGGACGCTCTCCCGGCGGGCCAGCAAGCGACGCCGCAGCGGTACTGGCCTCACCGCAGCGCGCCGGCCAGCCACTGCTCGAACTGCACCGCGGGCAGCGCGCCGCTGACGCGATCGAGGAGCCGGCCGTCGCGGAACACGGCCAGGGTCGGAATGCTGCGGATCGACCACTGCTGCGACAGTCCCGGATTGGCGTCGGTGTCGACCTTGGCGAAGAGCCACTCCGGATGCCGCGCCGCCGACTGGGCGAACACGGGCGCGAAGCCGCGGCACGGACCGCACCACGCGGCCCAGAAGTCGACGACGATCGGCCGCCGGCTGGCGGCGAGCGCCTCGGCGAAATTCTCGTCCGTCAGCGCCACCGGCGCACCGGCGAGCAGCGGGCGGCGGCAACTGCCGCAACTCGGCTCGTCGTTGAAGCGCTCGGCGAGCACGCGGTTCTTGGCGCCGCAGTGGGGGCAGGCAATGATCATGGCTGGGCTTGGAGGTTTACTCGTTAGCGATATGGGGCCATGGCACCGGCCTTCAACGCCGCCCTTGGCGGGCGCGATGGCTCCGGCATGACCGCAGGCGACCCCCGACGCAAGCACCGCGAGCGGGGCGCCGCCCCGTCGGCGCGCCCACCTCGCCGTGACGCCGCGAGAGGCGCCGCGGCGGCGCCAGAGGCAGGGAGCCGCGCCAGGCCGGCCGGTCGACCGTCCGCCCCGGAACCCCGAGATACCCCGGCGGGTACGGAGGCGCTGCCGCGGCTTTCCAAGCGGATCAGCGAGTTGGGGTTGGCCTCGCGGCGCGAGGCCGACGAGTGGATCGCCGCCGGCTGGGTGAAGGTCGACGGTCGCGTCGTCGACACCCTCGGCGCGCGCGTGCGGCCGCAGCAGACGATCGAGATCGATCCGCGCGCCCGCCAAGCGCAGGCGCAGCGCGTCACCATCCTGCTGCACAAGCCGGTGGGCTACGTCAGCGGGCAGGCCGAGGACGGCTACCCGCCCGCGATCCGGCTGATCACGGCCGAGAACCGTTGGCCAGGCGACCGCTCCCCATTCGCATTCGACCGCGCCCATCTGCGAGGGCTCGCCGTCGCCGGGCGGCTGGACATCGATTCCACCGGCCTGCTGGTACTGACGCAGGACGGCCGCGTCGCGCGCCGACTGATCGGCGCCGACTCGGCCATCGAGAAGGAGTATCTGGTTCGGGTCGAGTGGCCCGAGGCGCCGCGCGAAGGCCCGCCCCAGGAAATCTTTCCCGCCGAGCGGCTGCAACTGCTGCGCCACGGCCTGTCGCTGGACGGGGTGCGGCTGAAGCCGGCCAAGGTCTCCTGGCAAAACGAGAACCAGCTTCGCTTCGTGCTGCGCGAGGGGCGCAAGCGGCAGATTCGCCGCATGTGCGAGGCGGTCGGCCTGCGCGTCGTGGCGCTGAAGCGCGTGCGCATCGGCAGTGTGGTGCTCGGCGCATTGCCACCGGGAAAGTGGCGCTACCTGCGGCCGGGCGAGACCTTCGACTGACGGCGCATCGCCACGCTACGGCCAAGCGCCGCGGAAGGGGCAGCCGGCCCCGAACACGACCTGGCGCCGGGACGCTCCGGATCGGAAAGTCGGCCTCGCCACTAAAAGGAAAGGCACGAGCGACGCCGCAGCCACTTAGCGCGCGGACGCCCGCGAGCGCCAACGCCGCGCCGCGCCATCGCCGGTTAATGTGAACGGTAAGCGCCGGATCGCGGTCCGCTTCCCGCCTCCACGCACGGGCCGTCGCTCGATCGCGGCAGGGGTCGTTCCGTTCGCCGCGCGGCTTGCCGGAGCAACGGGCGCGTGCCGGCACGATGGCCCACGCCGGCGCCGGCAGCCGCAACGGCTGCGATGGCCGCTCAGTCTTCCTCTTCCTTGCGCTTGAACGCGGCGGCCAGCTGCTGCTGCACCGCCGGCGGCACCGGCTGATAGTCGGCCAGTTCCATGGTGTAACTGCCGCTGCCCTGCGTGATCGCTTTCAGCCTGCCGGCATAGCCGTCGAGTTCCGCCAGTGGCACCAGGCCCTGCACCAGCATCATGCCGCCGGCGAGGTTGCCCGTTCCCGTGACCTGGCCACGCCGCGACGACAGGTCGCCGGTGATGTCGCCCATCGCGGAATCCGGCGTCACGATCTCGATGTTGACGATCGGCTCGAGCACGATCGGCCGCGCCTTCGGCAGCGCATCGAGCATCGCCTTGCGCCCGGCAGCGACGAAGGCGACCTCCTTGCTGTCCACCGGGTGGTGCTTGCCGTCGTAGACGGTGACGCGGATGTCGTGGATCGGATAGCCCGCCACGAACCCGGAGGCGAGCACCTCCCGCACGCCCTTCTCCACCGCCGGGATCAGGTTGAAGGGGATCACGCCGCCCTTGACCTGGTCGACGAACTCGAAGCCGGCGCCGCGCGGCAGCGGCTCCACCCGCAGGAAGACCTCGCCGAACTGGCCGGCGCCACCGGTCTGCTTCTTGTGCCGCGCGTGCCCCTCCGCCGGCGCCGCAATCGTCTCGCGGTACGGCACCCGCGGCGGCCGGGTGTCGATCTCGAGCTTGAATTGCGAGCTCATCCGCTCCAGCACGCTGCGCAGGTGCAGCTCGGTCAGGCCGCGCAGCACCGTCTCGTTGGTGACCGCATCGTGGTCGACCATCAGCGTCGGGTCCTCGGCCGACATCTTGCCGAGGATCTCGGAGATGCGGCCCTCGTCGCCGCGCCGGCGCGGCGCGATCGCCAGGCCGAACATCGGCTTCGGGAACTCCAGCGGCTTCATGCGGATGAAGTCCTCGTCGTGCGAGTCGTGCAGCACGCAGTCGAAGACGATGTCGTCGACCTTGGCCACCGCGCCGATGTCGCCCGGCACCATCTTCGCGACCTCGACGGTCTCCTTGCCCTGGAGCAGGAACAAGTGCCCCACCTTGAAGGCCTTCTTGCCCTCGCCGACATAGAGCTGGGTGTCCTTGTTGATCGTGCCCTGATGGACGCGGAAGATGCCGATCTTGCCGACATAGGGATCGTTGACGACCTTGAACACGTGCGCCAGTACGTGCTTGGCCGGATCGGGCTCGGAGCGGAACGACTCGGCGCCGTCGCCCTCGCCCTTGACGAACAGCGGCGGGTTGCCCTCGGTCGGATTGGGCAGGTGCCGCACCATCACGTCGAGCAGGTCCTGCACGCCGGCGCCGGTGCGGGCGGAGGTGAAGCACACCGGGATCAGGTGCCCCTCGCGCAGCGCCTTCTCCAGCGGCCCGTGCAGCGTGGTCGGGTCGACGGCGCCTTCCTCGAGGTATTTCTCCATGGCCGCGTCGTCGACCTCGACCACCTGCTCCATCACCTTGCGGTGGACGTCGGCCACCGAGAGGAAGTCGGCGGTGCCCTCGTCGTGGTCGAAGCAGTCGATCACGCGGCTGCCGCCGTCGGCCGGCAGGTTGATCGGCAGCACCTCCGGCCCGAACGCCTCCTGGAGCTGCGCCAGCAGCGCCGGCAGGTCGATGTGCTCGTGGTCGATCTTGTTGACGATGATCATCCGGCACAGGTTGCGCGCCTTGGCCCACGCCATCATCCGCCGCGTCACCAGCTCGATGCCGGCGGTGGCGCTGACCACGACCGCCACCGTCTCGACCGCGTCGAGTGCGCCGATCGCCTGCCCGATGAAGTCGGGGTAGCCCGGCGTGTCGATCAGGTGGATGCGCGTGTTGCTGTAGTCGCAGTGCAGGATCGACGAGCGCAGCGAGTGCAGCGTGCTCTTTTCCTGCGGGTCGTAGTCGGACACCGTCGTGCCCCGCTCCACGGACCCCGGCGCGCCGATCATGCCGGCCTTGGCCAGCAGCTGCTCGGCCAGCGTCGTTTTTCCTGCCGCGCCGTGGCCCACCAGGGCCACGGTCCTCAAGTCCTCCGTCCGGTACTCAGCCATCGTCTCTTTTCCTCCTTGGCAGGCCGCACTTTAAGGCGGCGCGCCCGTCTCTCCAAACGCGCCGGCCCCCGCCGCCGTCGCCTCTGACGCAGCGCAAAGTGCGCTGCGGCGCGGAAGCGACGGCACAATGCCGTGCTGGGCTACGGCGAAGGGGACGTCGGATGGAGGGGCGCACGGAGGGGGCGGTGCCGTCGCACGCCCGCGTCGCGATCATTGGCGGCGTCATCTTGGGCTGCTCTGTCGCCTATCACCTGGCCAAGCTCGGCCAAACCGACGTCGTTCTGCTCGAGCAGGGCCGCCTGACCTGCGGCACCACGTGGCACGCGGCAGGGCTGGTCGGCCAACTGCGCAACCACGAGAGCATGACGCGCCTGATCCGCTACTCCACCGAGCTATATGCGCGACTGGAGGCGGAAACCGGGCTCGGTACCGGCTGGAAACAGTGCGGTTCGCTGGCGGTGGCGCGCACTGCCGACCGCATGAAGCAGCTGAAGCGCACGGCGGCCGTGGCGCGCGCGCACGAGGTGGCGTGCGAGTTGCTCATCGCGGCCGAAGCGGGGCAGCGCTACCCGATCATGGAAACGCGCGACCTACACGGCGCCGTCTGGCTGCCGGGAGACGGCAAGGCGAATCCGGCCGACCTGACGATGGCGCTGGCCAAGGGCGCGCACAACGCCGGCGTACGGATCGTCGAGGGCCTGTGCGTTGTTGGCGCCACGCATGAGGTCGGCGCCCACGGGAAGCGGATCGCAGCGCTGCAGTGGCGCGACAAGCATGGGAACAACGGGACGATCGGCGCGCAGACCGTCGTGCTGTGCGGCGGCCAGTGGTCGCGCGCTCTCGGCCGCGAGCTCGGCGTCGCGGTGCCGCTGTTTTCCTGCGAGCACTACTACATCGTCACCGACCGGATCGAGGGCGTGACCCGCGACCTGCCCGTCCTGCGCGACCCGGACGGGTACGTGTACTTCAAGGAGGAAGTGGGCGGGCTGCTGATGGGGGGCTTCGAGCCGCAGGCCACGCCGTGGCTGCAGGCGGCCGCGCACCGCGGCGGCATCCCGGAGCCCTTCGAGTTCCAGCTGCTGCCCGAC
The DNA here is from genome assembly GCA_937936215.1 of uncultured Burkholderiaceae bacterium. Classification (GTDB taxonomy): domain Bacteria; phylum Pseudomonadota; class Gammaproteobacteria; order Burkholderiales; family Burkholderiaceae_F; genus JADJWR01. The sequence goes on from CALGWX010000009.1 coordinate 11,747, forward strand.
AACTGGGACGCCTTCGAAATCCTGCTCGACAACGCCATCGTGCGCGTGCCGGCGCTGGCGACGGCGAAGATCAAGGCCTTTTACAACGGGCCGGAATCGTTCACGGCCGACAACCACTTCATCCTCGGCCCGGCGCCGGGCCTGGCCAATCTGTACGTCGGCTGCGGCTTCAATTCGATGGGCATCGCTTCCGCCGGCGGCGCCGGCAAAGCGCTGGCGGAGGCGATCGTGCAGGGCGAGCCGACGTTCGACCTATGGCCGGTCGACATCCGGCGCTTTGCGCCGTTTCAGGCCAACGAGCGCTGGCTGCCGGAGCGCGGCAAGGAAGTCCACGGCCTGCACTACCAGATGCCGTGGCCCAACCGCGAGCTCGAATCCGGCCGGCCGATGCGACGCTCGCCGCTGTATGCACACTTGCGCGAGGCCGGTGCCTGCTTCGGCACCAAGATGGGGTGGGAACGCCCGAACTTCTTTGCACCGACGGCGGCGCTGGCGCGGATCGAGTACGGCTGGGGCCGCCAGAACTGGCATCCATGGGTGGCGCAAGAGCATCGCGCCTGCCGCGAAGCGGTCGCTGTCTTCGACATGAGCTCGTTCGCCAAGCTGCTCGTCAAGGGGGCCGACGCGCACGCGGCGCTGCAGTACCTGGTGGCAAACGACGTGCCGCGCGTCCCCGGGCGCACCGATTACAGCGGCATGCTGAACGAGCGCGGCGGCTACGAGTCCGACCTGACCATCACCTGCATCGACCGGGACGAGTACCTGATCGTCACCGGCAGTGCGCAGGCGGTGCGCGACCGCGACGTGATCGAGCGCACCCTGGCCACACTGCCGCGGCGGCCGAACTGCGCGCTCACCGATGTGACTTCGATGTACGCCATGCTCGCGGTGATGGGCCCGCGCTCGCGAGACTTGCTGGGCCGCGTGTCGACGGCGCGGTTCGACAACGAAGCGTTTCCATTCTCCGCCTCGCAACTCATCGACCTCGGCTACGCGACCGTGCGGGCCACCCGCCGCACCTATGTCGGCGAGCTGGGCTGGGAACTGTACGTGCCGGTGGAGTTCGCGAGTAAGCGTCACCTCCCGACCGTCTTGACGGCTGGGCCGAGGGCGGGTTTGGCGATCGCGTAGTGCTCGTCGCGGGCGGGGTCGTTGATCTCGTCGACGCGTGAACCGGTCTGTTGTGCGGTGGCGATGGCCGCGTCGAGGCGGCTCAACAGCGACGCGGCCGATTCGTTGGGGCGACGTCGCAGCATGGCCAGCGTCTTGTGGCCGTCGTGCGCCACCGCGGCGCCGTGCACGGGCGCGATCGTGCCGAGCAGGATCTGGCCGCCCGCGTCGATCACTGCCTCGACGTGGGCCAGGGCGCCTTCGTTGGGCTTCGGCGGTGCTGCCGCCGTCGGTCCCGGCTGGCCCGGCGCTAGGCCGCCAGGCGTTGCGGCTCGGGCACCTTTGCGGCGACGTTCCATGGCAACAGCTCGTCGATGCGGTTGATCGGATGTTGCGCGATGCGGCCGAGCACCTCGCGCAGGTAGCCGTACGGCTCGATGCCGTTGAGCAGGCAGGTGCCGATCAGGCTGTAGATGGCCGCGGCGCGCTCGCCGCCCGCATCCGAGCCCGCGAACAGATAGTTCTTGCGCCCGAGCACCGTAAGCGTCCGCTCGCCGCACCTTGACGGCGGCGCCGGGTTTCAGGCTGCGAGCCGCTCGTCTCGCGCCAGTTCGCGCGCGTAGTTCCACGGCAGCAGTTCGCCGAGGCGGTTTACCGGCTGCTCGGCGATGCGCTCCA
>CALGWX010000010.1 GCA_937936215.1 uncultured Burkholderiaceae bacterium
GACTTCCAGGCCGCGCGCGAGGAGGCGGCCCGCTTCGCCGCCGAGCGCGGGCTGCACTTCGTGCCCTCGTTCCACGCCGACCTCGTGCGCGGCGTGGCCACCTACTGGATGGAACTTTTCAACGCCGCGCCGCAACTGGACGTGATCTACGTGCCGATCGGCCAGGGCTCGGGTGTGTGCGCCGCCATCGCGGCGCGGCAGGCGCTCGGCCTGGCGACGCGCATCGTCGGCGTCGTGTCGGCGCAGGCACCGTGCCACGCGCTGTCCTTCCGCGAGCGGCGCGTCGTTGAGGCGCCGGTGACGACGCGGATCGCCGACGGCCTGGCCTGCCGCGTCCCCGATGCCGAGGCGCTCGCACTGATGCTGGCGCACGTCGCGGAGATCGTCGAGGTCGGCGACGACGAAGTCGCCGCCGCGATGCGGCTGCTGTTCACCGCCACGCACAACGTGGCCGAAGGCGCGGGCGCGGCGTCGCTCGCCGCGGCGCTGCAGCAGAAGGATCGGCTGCGCGGGCGCAAGGTTGGGCTCACGCTTTGCGGCGGCAACGTCGATGCCGATGTCTTCGCGCGTGTGCTTGGCGGCGGGTCGCACTGATGAATGCCGGACGGCGCGTGCCGGTGGCGCTCTCCCTCATCACCGTGGCCTCGCTGCTGCAGCCAGGCGGCACGATGGCCACCTCCAGCGGAGCGAACTGTGCGTTTTGCGCCATAGGGCCGATCCCCTGGGCCCTCCCCTGAGCAAGTTACCGATGCGTTACCGCTACTACACCTGCGACGTCTTCACCGACCGCGCCTTCTGCGGCAACCCCCTGGCCGTGCTGCCCGACGCGCGCGGGCTGTCGGAGGCGCAGATGCTCGCCATCGCGCGCGAGTTCAACTATTCGGAGACGACCTTCGTTCTGCCGCCGGACGATCCGCGGCACGCGGCGCGGGTGCGCATCTTCACGCCCGGCGGCGAGCTGCCCTTTGCCGGCCACCCGACGATCGGCACCGCCTTCGTGCTGGCGTCGATCGGCGCCATCGCCGCCGACGCGCGCGAGGTGGTCTTCGAAGAAGGCGTCGGGCCGGTGCCGGTCGGGATCTTCCGCGACGAACAAGGCCGTGTCGCCCACTGCCGCTTGACCACGGCGCGTCTGCCGGAGAAGGGCCCGCCACCGCCTGCCGCGCACGACCTGGCGCGGATGCTCTCCCTCGCCGATGACGAGGTGCAGCCCGGCAGCGCCTGCTGGTCGTGCGGCGTGCCGTTTCTCGTCGTGCCGGTGGCGAACCCCGCGTCGCTGGCCCGCTGCCGCCTCGACCTGTCGCTCTGGCGCGAGCTGTTGACCGGTTACGCCACGCAGAAGGTCTACCCGGTGGCGCCAGTCGGCGAGCTGCGCTGGCGCGCCCGCATGTTCGCGCCGGGCCTGGGTGTCGCCGAGGATCCGGCCACCGGCTCGGCCGCCGCCGCGTTTGCCGGCTGGGTGGCGGAACAGGTGCGCGAGCCGAGCGAAGGCACCCTGGCGGTCACGATCGAGCAAGGCATCGCGATGGGCCGCCCGAGCACGCTGCATCTCGAGCTCGACCGGCGCGGCGGCGCCATCAGCGCGGTACGGGTCGGCGGGGCGGCGGTGATGGTCGGCGAAGGAACGCTCAGCCTATGAAGGTCCCCTACAACCCGCTTGCATTGGCGTGTGCCAAGGCGTCTGTCTGCAGCGTCGCTCTCTCCAGCAAAGCCGGACTGATGCGGCCCGGCGTTGCCCGCGATTAGGGCGTGGGGTCGCGTCTCGGCGGGGCCTCGTTTCGCAGACCGGCTTCGAGCATGGCAATGCGCTGGTTCAGTTGCCGCACCTGCCGCTCCAGGCGGGTGTTCTGGATGTCCGCATACAGCGCTTTGACTACGAGCACGATTAGCCCGATCAGCAGCAGCAGCGCCGGCGGGTAGAAGATGCCGGTGTAGTTCGCCAGCCGGTCGATCAGCCCTGGCCACAAGCCGAGCACCGCCGCCGCCGCGGCGACGGCGACCCAAAACAGGGCATGCATCACATACAGGTGATCGCGCCGCAATAGCAGCAAGATGATCACCGCCAGCGAGATGCCGAGCAGGCCCGTGGTCAGATTCAGCGGCGGCACAGGCTTCGATCAGGCAAGCAGACGAGTACGCAAGCCGCGTGTAACCGGAGCAGAAGCGACGTCGCCACTACTTCCGGGCGCCGCCGCCACCCTGCGCCTCGACATCGAGCCGCTCCAGCAGCGCCCGATACTGCAGATTGCCCGGCTCCGCGCGCAGCGCAAGGTCCAGGTCGCGCCGCGCGGCCTGAAGGTCGCCAGCCACGTAGAAGGCCAGCGCGCGCGCGTAGTACGCCGGCCCGCCCGGCTGGCGCTCGAGCAACGGATCGAGAATCGCGCGCGCCGCGGCAGTGTCGCGCTGGCCGATGTGGGCCATGCTCAGGCCGACCAGATAGCGCGGGTTGGCCGGCTCCTTTTCCAGCAGTTGCCAGTAGTCCGCGATCGCCGCGTCGAAGTCGTTGACGGCCACCGATGCCTCGGCATGGCGCAGTCGCGTGTGGCGCGCCGCGGCCTCGGGCTGCGGCCTCGCCATCGCGGCGGCAAAGCTCGCCCGCGCCTCGGCAAAGCGGCCGAGCGCGAACTGCGACTCGCCGCGGTGGTAGTACAGCGCCGCCTCGGTGAAGCCCTTGGCCTCGGCGCGGGCGAACTCCTCCAGCGCCCGTTCGTGCCGGCGCAGTTGCTGCTGCGTGACGCCGATGCTGAAGCGCGCCGACCCCAGCGGCTCGCCGAGTGCTTCGGCCTGCTCGAAGTGGCGCAGCGCCGTCTCGTACTGCCCCTTCTCCAGGTAATCCGCGCCGAGGTTCAGGAACGGCCGCCAGCGGCCGACCGCGTTCGGCGGCGCCTTCAGATCGACCTTGGCCGCCGCATCCGCCCACGCGGTGCGTGCGTCGCGAAGCGACAGCAGCCGCTCGAAGGCCAGCACCGCGAACAGCCCCGCCAGCGTGACGCCGACGGCATACAACACGCCGCGCTTTAGGCCCACCAACGGCAGTGCCACCAGTCCCGGCATCGTCAGCGCCCACAGATAGCTGCGGTAGAGCACGAAGGGATCCTGCACCCACACGGTGGCGAACTCGGTGACGAACAGCAGCGCCGGCAGCAGCACGCACAACGCCGCCAGGCCAACCGCATCGGAACGGCGCAGAACCAGCCACCCCGCCCCAGCCACCACCGCCAGATACCCCAGCGCGCCCGCCGCCTGCCGCCAACCCCACAGCGTGAGCGGGAACGACGGCCGCAGGTCGATCGACATCTCGGTCACCAGCGGAAAGAACCAGTGCAGCCCGTACTGGAAAAAGCGCGTCGCCTGGTTGACGATCGAAAGCGCATAAAGCCGTTCCCGCACGCCCGGCGCAAGCTGCTCCAGTTGCGCCACATAGGCGCGCGAGGTCTCGTCGAATGCCGTGCCGATGATGCCGCCATAGGTGGCATAAAGCGCCGCCGCCGCGCCCACCAGCACGAGCAGCGAGGCCGCCGCTACCGCGACCACCTGCTTCGCCGGCGGCCGGCTGTAAAAGACATACAGCGGCACCGCAAGCAGGATGGCCGTGACGGCGTGCTCCTTGGAGAGCACGGCCGCTGCGTAACAGGCGAGCGCCACTGCGAACCACGCCTTGTTGCCCCCACCCAGGCCGCGCAGGAAGGCCAGGCCGCTGAGCGCCACGAACAGCGCCGCCATCACCACCGAACGCTGGATCAAATAGGCGACCGCATAGACCGCCACCGGGTTGAGCGCGAACAGCGCCACGCCGATACGCAGCGCCAGGGTGCGCGATGCCTCGAAGTGCGCCGCCTCGCGCTCGCGTGGCGGCCAGGCGGTCTGCTCAAACAAACGCGACAGCAGCAAATAAACCACTATCGCGGTTGCCAGATGCAGGGCCACGTTCACGAAGCGCTGCACCGCCCAGCCTTCGCCGGCGATCGCCTGCACCCAGACGAAGCTGCCGTACGAAAGCAGCCGCGCTTTCAGGGGCGCCAGCGCGCCGTATTGCCCGAAGACGGTGCCATCGGTGAGCCGCGCGTCGTCGAAGACGAGCCCATGGGTGAGGCTCATCCAGTAAAGCGCCATCACCGCCAGCGCCAGCACGACGAAGTACGGCAGCGAACTAGTAGCGCGGCGGCGGAGCATTGACGGTGGCGGGACGACGACGACGTTGATGGCCGCTGCGGCTTTGCAGCGCTGGCCGCAAGACGCAGTGTGGCTGAGTCTAATCGGCCGCCACGTATCATCCGCGTGCTTGCGCCGATGGGCGCTGCCGCTGCCCGCTTTTACCGATCCCGCCGCGCGAGTCGCGGCCAGACGATGCTCGATCCGCTCCGCATCCTTCACGTCGGCAAGTTCTTCCCGCCGGCGCACGGCGGCATGGAAGTCTTCCTTGCGGACCTGATCGCCGCGCAACGGGCGCAGGGCCTCGAGGCGGCGGCCATCGTGCACGGCCGGCCGCTGCCGGACGACCCCCCTTGGCTGGTGCGGGTGCCCGTGCAGGCGCAGCTCGTCTACGCGCCGATCGCGGTCGGCTTTCGCCGCGTGCTGGCGGAGGCGATCGAACGCTTCGCGCCCGACGTGCTCCATCTGCACTTGCCGAACAACGCGGTCTTCTGGGCGTTGACGCTGCCGGCAGCGGGGCGCCTGCCGTGGGTGGTGCACTGGCACGCCGATGTCGTCCGCACGCGGATGCGCACAGCGCTGCGGCTGGCTTACGCGGCGTATCGCCCATTCGAACAGGCGGTGCTAGAGCGCGCCGAGCGGATCCTCGTGACCTCGCCACAGTACCTGGCAGCGAGCGAGCCGCTGCGGCCCTGGCGCGGCAAGTGCGCCATCGTGCCGCTGGGTCTGGCGATCGACGCCGATGCGCCCCCGCCGCCCTCGCAGCGCACGCCGCGGCTGCGCCTGCTGGCGATCGGGCGCCTGGCCTACTACAAGGGTTTCGACACGTTGGTCCGCGCGGTTGCCACCGCGCGCGACGTCGAGCTGACGCTCGTCGGCGACGGCGAGCTGCGGCAGGAACTGGAGTCTCTGGTGCGCCACCTGTGGCCGAGCGGCGAGGCGCCGGTGCGGCTCGCCGGCGCCGTCGACGAGCCGGCCAAGCGCCGCCTGCTGGTCGAGTGTGACGCGCTGGCGGTGCCGTCGTGCGAGCGCACCGAGGCGTTCGGCGTCGTCGTCCTGGAGGCGATGCGTGCAGGCCGGCCGGTGATCGCGTCGGACCTGCCGGGCTCGGGTTTGCCGTGGCTGGTGCAGGAGGCGGGCTGCGGCCTGCTGGCGCCAGTGGGCGACAGCGACGCCTGGGCACGCGCCATCGGCCGGCTGCGCGACGATCCGGCGCTGCGTGAACGCCTCGGCGCCGCGGGGCGCATCGCGCTGCAGGCGCGCTTCTCGATCGACGCCTGTGCACGGCGGATTTCGGCGCAGTACGCGCAATGCCTCGGCCCGGAGCGCCGTGCCGCGCCCTCGCGGGGACTGCTGGTCGTCATCCCGGCGCGCGACGAGGCGATGACGATCGGCGCCGTCATCGAGCAACTGCGCGCGCGCGGCTTCAACGACGTGCTGGTGGTCGACGATCACAGCACCGACGGCACCGGCGAGGTGGCGCGCGCCGCCGGTGCGATGGTGTTGAGGCCGGTGCTGCCGCTGGGCGCATGGGGCGCGACGCAGACCGGCATCCGCTGGGCCCTCGCGCACGGGCATTCGGCCGTGCTGAGCATGGACGCCGACGGTCAGCACGAAGTGCCGCAGATCGACGCCCTGCTTGCGGCCAGCCGCCACGCCGACCTGGTGATCGGCGCCTACCCGGAGCGGGCCAGCCGCCTGCGCCATATCGCCTGGTGGTGGTTCCGGCGGCTGACCGGCTTCGAGCTGCGCGACTTGACCTCCGGTTTCCGCTGGTACGGCCGCGCGGCGATGGCGCTGATGGCCTCGCGCGAGGCGACGCTACTCGACTACCAGGACCTCGGCGCCCTGCTGCTGGCCAGCCGTGCCGGCCTGCGCATCGTCGAGGTGCCGGTGACGATGTCGCCCCGCGCCGTGGGCGCCTCGCGCGTGTTCCGCTCCTGGTTCAGCGTCGCGCGCTACATGGCGGCCACCACGCTGCTGTGCCTGTCGCGCTGGGACGTACCGTCGAAGCGTGTGGCACGTTGACGCCCGACGCCGCCTTGCCGCAGTGCTGCTTAGCACCGCCGCGCCGTGGGCAGCCGCCGGGGCAATCGACGCCGAGTCGCTCTGCCGGACGGTAGCCGCCGAAACCGCGGCCTGGCGGCCGTTTCTCGATCCCGCGCTCGTCGCGGCCTCTCCGACGCGAGACGGTCAACTGCCGCTGTTCCGCGAGCTGATCGCCGCGCCGGATGCCGCCCCCTGCCGCGCCGCCAGGCTGGCGGCATCGGCGGCAGCGGCAATCGCTTCGCCAACGGAGGCGATGCGCTGGCTGAGCGAAGTGGGCGGCGTCGCGCTCAAGCCGCGGCCACCGGCAACGCGGATCAGCGCCGTCGATCCACTCGCCGCAGCGCTCGAAGGGCTGCGGCCATCCACCCCAAGCAAGGCAGAAAGCTGGACGGCCGTCGTTCCGAGCCGCGAGCAGCTTCCCGAGCCGCTGCGGCGGGAAGTGGCCCTACTGCTCGCCGCCATCGGCGGTGCGCGAGAGCAGTTGATCGCCGCCACGGCGCGCTTGCCTACGGAACTCGACGCGGCATCTTTGCGGGCGCAGGCGCTGCACGGCACCCCACCGCCCGCGCCGGAGCTTGACATCCTGCACCTGTTGCCGCGGCTCGATCGCGAGCGGCTGGCGCAAGGCATGGTGGACCTAGTCGCTGCGGTCGAGCGCTTCGCGCGCTTCGCCGCCATCGCGGACGCGCTACCGGCGGTCATCTGGAGGATCGATACCCCGCTGGGCGAGGTGATCGTCGACACCACCGGCCGCGACAACGACTACACGCTGGCGGCGCCCTTGCTTGTCGTCGACATCGGCGGCAACGATCGCTACCGGTTCACCGCCGCGCCGCCGGCGCGCCACGTCTCGGTGCTCGTCGATCTTGGCGGCCACGATGCGTACGTCGCGGCCGCGGACGGCGCCGATCCGTCGGCGGCCACGGTCGGCTACGGCGTGCTGTGGGACAGCGACGACGATGACGTCCACCAAGGCGGCCACCTCGCGCAGGCCGCGGCCGTCCTCGGTGCGGCGCTGCTCTTCGATGGTGGCGGCATCGACCGGTTCTCCGCCGACGGCCACGCGCAGGGTTACGCGTTCGGCGGCCTGGCGCTGCTGCTGGCCAGCGGTGGCGGCGATGACGCCTACGACGCGGTGACCCACGCGCAGGGCAGCGGCGGGCCGATGGGGGTGGCGGCGCTGCTCGATGGTGGCGGCGACGACGCCTACACGCTGCGCGCCGAACCCCTGCTGCGGCCGTCACCGCAACTGGCCACCCACAACACCTCGATGGGCCAGGGCGCCGGCCGCGGCTGGCGCCCCTCGGCCGACCGCGATGGCGCCGCCGGCGGCATCGGGATCCTGATCGACCTGGCGGGCAACGACCGCTACGCCGCGCAGGTGTTCGCGCAAGGCGCTGGCTTCTACGAAGGGCTTGGCCTGCTCGTCGATGGCGGCGGCCACGACACCTTCGACGCGGCGTGGTATGCGATGGGCGCGGCGGCGCATGCGGCCGCGGGCGTCTTCGTCAAGCT
>CALGWX010000011.1 GCA_937936215.1 uncultured Burkholderiaceae bacterium
GCTCGAACGTCAGCCCTGGGCGCAGGTAAACGACGCTGACCCGAAGCCGCCCGCTGTCCTCCGGCGGCCTCGCCTCGGCCGCTTCAGCGCGGCTCATACAGCTGTTCGGCCCGCCGCGTGAAGGACTCGACCAGCGAGCCGGCGATGCCGTCGAACACCGGCGCGACCGCGCGGCCGAGCAGGCCCGGCGCGAAGTCGTAGTGCAGGTGCAGATGAACGCGGCAGCCGGCATCGCCGAGCGGCCGGAAGTCCCACTGCCCGGCAAGGCGCCGAAACGGGCCGTCCACCAGCGTCATGCGGATGCTCTCGTTGAGGCGATGCTCGTTGCAGGTGGTAAAGCGACTGCGCACGCCGCGGTAGTGGATCTCGATCGTGGCGTCGACCAGGCCGTCGCGCCGCGGCCGCACGTGGGTGCCCGCGCACCACGGGAGGAATTTCGGGTACTGGTCGACCGCCGCCACGAGTTCGAACATCTGCTCGGCTGAGTACGGGACGAGAACGCTGCGATCGACGCGATGCATGGTTGATAGACTGCAATCATAGCGTCGGGCCTGCCGCAGGCTCGCTTGTGCCGCCGATGTCCATCGTCCAGAACAAGAGGGCCTTCTTCGACTACACGATCGAAGAACGGTTCGAGGCCGGCCTGGTGCTCGAAGGCTGGGAAGTCAAGGCCATCCGCGCCGGGCAGGTGCAGCTGAAGGAAGCCTACGTCATCGTCCGCGGCGGCGAGATCTTCCTGCTCAACGCGCACATCACGCCGCTGAAGACCGCCTCGACGCACGTCCGCCCCGACCCCACCCGCACCCGCAAGCTGCTGCTCAACGCCGCCGAGATTCGCAAGCTGATCGGCAAGGTCGAGCGCTCCGGCTACACGCTGGTGCCGCTGGACCTGCACTTCAGCAAGGGCCGCATCAAACTGGCCATCGGCCTCGCCAAAGGCAAGAAGCAGTTTGACAAGCGCGCGACCGAGAAAGAGAAGGACTGGAAGCGAGAGCAGCAGCGGCTGTTGAAGACGAACCGGTGATCTGCAAGCGCGCTTGCGGCGACGGCTGACTTCGCGCAGCGAAGTCAAGCGAGCGCAGCGAGCGGCCGAAGCCAAACGCGGGCGGCGGAATCCGACAAGGACTGGAAGCGCGAGCAGAGCCGGCTAATGAAACAGCGGAGCCGCTGACCGCCCGCTTTCGGCGCAGGCTGACCGGCGCAGCCGGTCAAGCGAGCACAGCGAGCGGCCGAAGCCACAAGCGCGCGACCGAGAAAGAGAAGGACTGGAAGCGCGAGCAGAGCCGGCTGATGAAGCAACGAAGCCGCTGATCCCGCGGCCGGCCGCGCTCCGGGGGCCTCGCCCTGCCCTCCTGCGACGCCTGCGCCGGGCGAGCGCCGCAGTGCGCCAGGTTTGACAGCGGCGAGCGGCGCCGCTTACTTTCCCCTGCGCGAGGGGCCCACGGCGCGGCCAGCGCCGACATCTCAAGGGGACTGCGGCATGAAACGACGCGACCGGACGGCGCAGCTCGTCGCCATCGCCATCCTTGGCGCGCTGCTGTTCAACTACCCGATCCTGGCGCTGTTCAACCGCCCGGGCACGTTCCTCGGCATCCCGCTGCTGTATGCGTGGATCTTCGGTGCCTGGGCTGGGCTGATCGCGCTGATGGCGCGCGTGGTCGAGGGGCCGGACGAATGACCCTTCGCGCGTCACGACCCATGGCGCGATCGCCACGTACCGCAACGCGCTGACCGCTTCGCCACGACGATGCTGCAGGGCTGGGTCATCGTCGTCGTCAGCTTCGCCTACCTGGGGTTGCTGTTCGCGATTGCCTACTGGGCCGACCAGCGCGCCGACCGCGGCCAGCCGGTCATCGCCTCGCCGTACGTGTACAGCCTGTCACTGGCGGTCTATGCCACGGCGTGGACGTTTTACGGCTCGGTGGGCCGCGCCGCCAGCGACGGCATCGGCTTCCTGCCCATCTACCTCGGTCCGACCCTGATGATCGCGCTGTGGTGGCTGGTAATGCGCAAGATCCTGCGCATCGCCAAGCGCAACCGCATCACCTCGCTGGCGGACTTCGTCGCCTCGCGCTACGGCAAGAGTGCCCTCCTCGGCGGCGTGGTCACGGTGTTCGCGGTAATCGTGATCGTGCCGTACATCGCGCTGCAGCTCAAAGCGATCTCGAGCAGCTTCACGATCCTCGTGCAGTACCCGGACATCGTCATGCCCGCGAAGGTCGGGGCGGCGCCGCTGCTGCGCGACACGGCGCTGTGGGTGGCGGTGATCCTGGCGCTGTTCACCATTGCCTTCGGCACCCGCCACCTGGACGCCGCCGAGCACCACCCGGGCATGGTGGCGGCGATCGCCTTCGAGTCGCTGGTCAAGCTGCTGGCGTTCCTCGCCGTCGGCGCCTTCGTCACCTGGGGCATCTACAGCGGTTTTGGCGACGTCTTCGCCCGCGCCGCCCAGGAACCCAAGCTGGCGCCCCTGCTCACGCCCCTGGAAGGCGTGGCCGGCGGCTATGCGACCTGGGTGTGGCTGACCATCCTGTCGATGCTGGCGATCATGTTCCTGCCGCGGCAATTTCAGGTCACGGTGATCGAGAACGTCGACGAAGGCCACCTGAAGAAGGCGATCTGGGTGTTTCCCGCCTACATGCTCGCGATCAACATCTTCGTGCTGCCGATCGCCTTCGGCGGCTGGCTGCACTTCCCGGGCGGCAACGTCGACGCCGACACCTTCGTGCTGACGCTGCCGATGGCCGAGCGGCAGGAGCTGCTCGCGCTGCTGGTGTTCATCGGCGGGCTGTCGGCCGCCACCGGCATGGTCATCGTCGAGACCATCGCCCTGTCGACGATGGTCTGCAACGACCTGCTGATGCCAGTCCTGCTGCGGCTGAAGCGGCTGCGCCTGGCGCAGCGGCCCGATCTCACGCGGCTGCTGCTGGGCATCCGCCGCGGCGCCATCGTGGTGATCGTGCTGCTGGGCTACCTGTACTTCCGCCTCGCCGGCGAAGCCTACGCGCTGGTGTCGATCGGGCTGATCTCGTTCGCCGGCGTGGCGCAGTTCGCGCCGGCCATCCTCGGCGGGATCTTCTGGCGCAACGCCACCCGGCGCGGGGCGCTGGCGGGGCTGCTCGCCGGCTTCGCGGTGTGGCTGTACACGCTGCTGCTGCCGGCGCTGGCGCGCTCCGGCTGGCTGCCGATCTCCTTCCTCGAACAGGGCCCGTTCGGCATCGAGCTGCTCAAGCCGCTGGCGCTGTTTGGCCTGTCGGGCCTTGACCAGATAACGCACGCGATGATCTGGAGCATGATCGCCAACGTCGGCCTGTACGTGGGCGTGTCGCTCGCCGGCAGCCCGTCGGCCGCGGAGCGCCGCCAGGCCAGCGTCTTCGTCGACGTCTTCCGCCACGAGGGCGGCGGCGCCCGCTTCTGGCGCGGCACGGCCTCGGCGCGCGAGCTGCAGCAGGTGCTGGCGCGCTTCGTCGGCGCCGCGGCCGCGGAGTCGACCTTCGCCGAGTACGCCCGCTCGCGCGGCCTGAAGTGGCCGGCCGAGGATCTCGTCGCCGACGCCGAATTCGTCCACTTCGTCGAGACGCAGCTGGCCGGCGCGATCGGCTCGGCCTCCGCCCGCATCATGATCGCCTCGGCGGCCAAGGAAGAAGCGCTCAGCCTCGACGAGGTCAGCGCCATCCTCGACGAGGCCTCCCAGGTCGTGATCTACAGCCACCGGCTGGAGCAGAAATCGCGCGAACTGGAGGCGGCCACGGCCGAGCTGCGCGCCGCCAACGAACGGCTGAAGGAGCTCGACCGCCTGAAGGACGACTTCATCTCGACGGTGACGCACGAGCTGCGCACGCCGCTGACCTCGATCCGCGCCTTTTCGGAGATCCTGCTCGCCGACCCGGAGGTGGAGCTCGCGGAGCGGGTGCGCTTTCTCACCATCATCACCCGCGAGACCGAGCGGCTGACCCGGCTCATCAACCAGGTGCTCGATCTCGCCAAGATCTCCTCCGGCCGCGCCGAGTGGCAGATGGCTCGCGTCGACGTGCGCGAGGTGGTGGCCGACACCGTGGCCCGGATGAGCCAGGTGTTCAAGGAAAAGGGGGTCGAACTGGTCGAGCGACTGCCGCAGGCCGCGCCGCCGGTACTCGCCGACGTGGACCGGCTGATCCAGGTGCTGCTGAACCTGCTGTCGAACGCCCTGAAGTTCGCCCCCGAGCAAGGCGGCCGGGTCGAGGTGCGGCTGACCGTGCTGCCGGGCGAGCTGCGCATCGACGTGCGCGACAACGGCCCCGGCGTGCGGCGCGAGGACCAGCCGTTTGTGTTCGACAAGTTCTGGCAGGCGGGCGACACGCTGGTGGCCAAGCCGCCGGGCACCGGGCTCGGCCTGCACATCAGCCGCCAGATCGTCGAGCACTTCGGCGGCCGCATCTGGGTCGAGAGCGAGCCGGGCGCCGGCGCCTGTTTCTCCTTCACCCTGCCGCTGGCGCCGTGAGGCGGGCAACGCAACCATTCGATCTGGCGCAAATGGCCGGCTCGCGCCGGCCCGTAACCTGAACCTGGGGAGACGCGAGGAGGCAAACGTGGGGCAGACGCGCAAGGTGCTGATCGTCGATGACGAGCCGAACATCGTCACGGCGCTGGAGTTCCTGCTCAAGCGCAGCGGCTACGAGGTCCGCGTGGCCAGCAACGGCGCCGAGGCGCTGGCGCAGGTGGAAAGCGAGCGGCCGGACGTGGTGCTGCTCGACATCATGATGCCGGGCAAGAGCGGCTACGAGGTCTGCCAGCGGCTGCGCGAGCGGCCCGAGTTCGCGCAGACCAAGATCGTGATGCTGTCGGCCAAAGGCAGCGAGGCCGAGGTCAACAAGGGCCTATCGCTCGGCGCCGACCTCTACATCACCAAGCCGTTTTCGACGCAGGAACTGGTGGCCACGATCGAGCGCCTGTTCGCGGCCGGCGCCGCCCCCGCGGCATGAGAACGCCGAAGGGCCTCATCCTGTGGGTGGCGGCCGCCTGCGCGGCCGTCCTTTTGGTGCTCGGCGTCGGCGCGGCGCTGCAGTATCTCGCCGCCGATCCCGAGCAGCGGCCGGAACTGATCGCGCTGGCCGTGCAGGGGGCGCCCGCGGTGTTCTTCGGGGTGGCGATCCTGATGGCCGCGTTTGGCGCCGGCGCCAGTTGGCTGTACCGCCGCTATCCGCACGCGGAGCGGCAGCTCGCTGAGCAGGCGCGCAGCCTGCTCGCGGCCGACCCGGGGTTTCGCGTCGCTGCCGTCGGCGCGCCGCCGCTGGCGGAAGTCGCCGCCGCGATCAACCAGCTCGCCGACGCGTATCACCGTATCGAGCACGACCTGGAGGCGCGCAGCGCCGAGACCCGCGCCCGCGTCGAGGAGGAGCGCGACCGCTTCGCGGCGCTGATGTCCGAGCTGTCGCAGGGCGTGGTGGTGTGCAACGCCGCCGGCCGCATCCTGCTGTACAACCCGCGCGCGGCGGCGCTGCTGGCGCCGCCCCAGGCCGGCAAGCAGGCGGACTACACGCCGCTTGGGCTCGGCCGCTCGGTGCTGGCGCTGCTCGACCGCAACCAGGTCGCCCACGCGCTGGACATGCTGCAGCACCAGCTGGGCGCGGTGGACCGGCCGCAGGCCAGCTTCGTCGCCGCCGCGGCCAACGGCGCGCTTCTGCGCGTGCAGGTGGCGGCGTTCATCGGCGCCGATCGCAAGCTCGCCGGGCTGGTGTTCACGCTCGACGACGTTGGCCAGCTGATGGGCCGCGAAGGCCAGCGCCTGCGCCTGCTGCAGTCGCTCGCCACTGGGGTGCGCGGCCCGGTGGCCAACCTGCGTGCCGCGGCCGAGAACCTGGCTGCCTTCCCGGACATGCCGGCCGACCGCCGGGCGCAGTTCGTCGACATCGCGGTGGCCGAGGCCCGCACCCTCACCGAGCGGCTGAACACCGCCCTGCTCGCCTACGCCGACGCGCTGAAGGGCAGCCTGACGCTCGAGGACATGCGCGCCGCCGACCTGCTGGCGGTGGCGCAGCGGCGCATCGCCGAGGCGCTGCAGCTGCCGGTGGCGATCGAGGACGTCGACGCCGATCTTTGGCTGCGCGTGGACAGCTTCGCGATCGCGCACGCGATGACGTTTCTCGCCGCGCGCCTGGCCGGCGACTACGACCTGCACGGCTTTCGCCTGCGCGCCGGCAGCGGCGGCAACTTCGGCGAGGTCGACCTCGTCTGGACCGGCGCCATCGTCGGCTCCGACGCGCTGTCGTTCTGGGAGGGCGAGCCGATGCGGGTGGGCGCCGAAGAAACGCCGCTCACGCTGCGCGACGTGCTCGCGCGCCACGGCGGCGAGGCCTGGCTGCAGGTCGACAAGATCCGCCAGATCCAGCGCTTCCGGCTGCTCCTGCCCAAGGGACAGGCGGCCGCCGCGGCGCCGCTGCGCACCGCCGTGGAGAGCCGGCCCGAGTACTACGACTTCGATCTGTTCGAGCGCATCGAGGCCGCCGGGGCACTGGCCGAGCGCAAGCTGTCGGAACTGTCCTACACCGTGTTCGACACCGAGACCACCGGGCTGGAGCCTTCGGCCGGCGACGAGATCATTTCCATCGGCGCGGTGCGCATCGTCAACGGCCGGCTGCTGAAGGGAGAGGTCTTCGAGCAGCTCATCAACCCGCGCCGCCCGATCAGCAAGGAGTCGACCGCGATCCACGGCATCGACAACCGCCAAGTCGCCAACGAGCCGACGATCGAGCAGGTGCTGCCGCGCTTCCACCGCTTCTGCGAGGACACCGTGCTGGTGGCGCACAACGCCGCCTTCGACATGCGCTTTCTCGAGCTGAAGGAAGCCGCCACCGGCGTGCGCTTCGGCCAGCCGGTGCTCGACACGCTGCTGCTGTCGGCCGTCGTGCACCCGAGCCTGGACAACCACCACCTCGACATGATCGCCGAGCGCGTCGGCGTGCGCGTGATCGGCCGCCACACCGCGCTCGGCGACGCGCTGCTGACCGGCGAGGTGTTCCTGCGCCTGATCCCGCTGCTGGCCGAGCGCGGCATCGTCACGCTCGGCCAGGCGCTGGAGGCCTCGCGCGCCACCTACCACTCCCGCCTTCAGTACTGAGCGATCCCATGTCCAGCACCGCCCCCGCCAACCCGCTCGAGCGCCGCCTCATCGCCGAGCAGCAGACGCTCGCCCAGCCGTTGCGCAACCTGCTGCGCGGCCAGCCGGTGGTGTGCGACGAGAACTGCACCGTGCGCTCGGCGCTGCGACGGATGAACGAGGCGCACGTCGGCGGCATCGTCGTCGTCGACGCCAAGCAGCGGCCGACCGGCATCTTCACCGAGCGCGACCTGCTTCGCCGCATGCCCGACCTCGACCTCGACCTGCCGATCACCGCGGTGATGGTGCGCGAGCCGCTGTCGCTGCCGGCGCACACGCCGTCGTACGAGGCGGCGCTGCTGATGGTCGAGCACAACATCCGCCACGTTTTGGTCACCGACGACGAGCGGCTGGTCGGCGTCGTCTCGGAGCGGGCGCTGTTCTCGCTGCAGCGGCTGGGGCTGGGCGAGCTGACGCTGGAGATCCGCCTGGCGCGCGACATCGACGCGCTGGCGCAACTGGCGGCCCGCGTGCGCCGGCTGACGCGCACGCTGGTCGAGGAAGGCGTCGCGCCGGAACGGCTGACGCTGTTCGTGTCGGTGCTGAACGACCGCATCAGCGAGCGGATCATCGAGCTGGTGCGCAAGCGCCACCCCTTCGACCGCATCGGCTGGTGCTGGCTCACCTTCGGCAGCGAGGGCCGGCTCGAGCAGACCTTCGCCACCGACCAGGACAACGGCCTGCTGTTCGTCGCCCACGACGGCGCGCCGGCGGCCAGGGCGCGCGAGGCGCTGCTGCCGTTCGCACGCGAGGTCAACGAGGCGCTCGACGCCTGCGGCTTTCCGCTGTGCAAGGGCAACGTGATGGCCTCCAACCCGGCCCTTTGCCTGTCGTACGAGGAGTGGCAGGCCAAGCTCACGAGCTGGCTGGAGAACTCGGAGCCGAAGGCCCTGCTCGACGCCGCCATCGTGTTCGACTTCCGCGCCCTGGCCGGCGATGCCCGTCTGGCGGCGGACCTGCGGCAGTGGTTCCTGGCGGTGACGCGCAAGCGACCGAACTTCCTGCGCCTGCTGGCCGAGAACGCGCTGCAGGCCAAGCCGCCGCTGGCGCGCTTCAAGGACTTCGTCACCGAGGACGCGCCCGGCGCGCCGGGCACGATCAACCTGAAGATGTACGGCGTGCGGCCGTTCGTCGACGCCATGCGGGTGTATTCCCTGGCGCACGGCCTGCCGCAGACCAACACCGCCGACCGCCTGCGCGCCGCCGCCGCCGCCGGCGTGCTGCCCACCGCCGAGGCCGAGGGGATGCTCGCCGCGTTCCTGATGCTGCAGCGGGTGCGGCTGGCGCACCAGGCCCGGCTGGACACCTTCCCGGGCGACGACGGCGCCAACCGCATCGATCCGACAAAGCTCAACGAGCTGGACCGCCGCACGCTCAAGGAAGCGTTCAGGATCCTGCGCGACCTGCAGTCGCGGCTGGCGATGGATTACCACCTGTAGCGTGGCCGCGGGCGGCGTCACACCTCGATCGGTGCAGTATCCAGCCGGTGGCGACAGGCAGGCTCGCTCATTGGGGGCCGGCGCGCACCCCGTTCGACGCCACCGTACGCGCGGCGCTGGCGACCCGGAGGCCAACGCGGGGCGCGAACTCGCGGCCCGCGCTAGTCGCGCCGCGTCGGCGGCTTCTCCGGCGGTTCGTCGCGGTGGCGGCCGCGCGCCGACAGGATCATCCACACGGCCACCGCCAGGCCGATCGCGGCGAGCAGGAATTCCACGGCTTTAGCCTCCGCAGCAGCGCCGCGGCCACGGCCGCCGGTGACCCAGCGCGCCGCCGCACCGCGCAGCCGCCGAAGCGCGCGCAGCGCGCCATGCCGACATGAGAGGAGCCGCGAGCGTGCGACGGTGACCCGCCGCTGGCCAACACGACCGCCGGTGCCGGCTTGCGACGGCGCAGGGTGCCGGGCGGATCGCCCGGCGCGGCTCGGGTCCGCTCATGCCCTCGTCACGCGGGCTGCGCCAGCCGGCGCCAGGTGTCGATCACCGTGTCCGGGTTCAGCGAGATCGACTCGATGCCGTGCTCCATCAGCCAGCGCGCGAAGTCGATGTGGTCCGACGGCCCCTGGCCGCAGATGCCGACGTACTTGCCGCGGGCGCGGCAGGCGGCAATGGCCATTTGAAGCAGCGCGGTGACGGCCGGGTCGCGCTCGTCGAAGCCCTCGGCCACCAGGCCCGAGTCGCGGTCCAGCCCGAGGGTGAGCTGGGTGAGGTCGTTCGAGCCGATCGAAAAACCGTCGAAGTACTCGAGGAAGCGCTCCGCCAGCACCGCGTTGGACGGCACCTCGCACATCATGATCAGCCGCAGGCCGTTGTCGCCGCGCGCCAGGCCATTGGCGGCCAGCAGTTCGGTCACCCGCTGCGCCTCCTTCAGCGTGCGCACGAACGGCACCATGATCTCGACGTTCGTCAGGCCCATCTCGTCGCGGACGAACTTCAGCGCCCGGCACTCCATCCGGAAGCACTCGGCGAAGCTCTCCGCGATGTAGCGCGCGGCGCCGCGGAAGCCGAGCATCGGGTTTTCCTCGTCCGGCTCGTAGCGCGAGCCGCCGATCAGCTTTTTGTACTCGTTGCTCTTGAAGTCGGACATGCGGACGATGACCGGCTTCGGCCAGAACGCGGCGGCGATGGTGGCGATGCCCTCGGCCAGCCGCGACTCGAAGAAGTGCCGCGGGCTGGCGTAGCCGCGCGCCAGCGACTCCACCGCCCGCTTCAGTTCCGCGTCGATGCGCGGGTAGTCGAGCACCGCCTTCGGGTGCACGCCGATGTTGTTGTTGATGATGAACTCCAGCCGCGCCAGCCCAACGCCCTTGTTGGGCAGGCTCTGGAACTCGAACGCGAGCTGCGGATTGCCCACGTTCATCATGATCTTCACCGGCAGCTGGGGCAGCTTGCCCGACTCGACCGTCTCGACCTCGGTCTCGAGCGCGCCCTCGTAGACGAAGCCGGTGTCGCCCTCGGCGCATGACACCGTCACCGTGCTGCCGTCGGCCAGCACGTCGGTGGCGTCGCCGCAGCCGACCACCGCAGGGATGCCCAGCTCGCGGGCGATGATCGCGGCATGGCAGGTGCGGCCGCCGCGGTTGGTGACGATCGCCGCCGCCCGCTTCATCACCGGTTCCCAGTTGGGGTCGGTCATGTCGGTCACCAGCACGTCGCCCGGCTGCACGTGCTCCATCTGCGACGTGCTGCGCACGATCGCCACCTTGCCGATCCCGACCTTCTGGCCGATGGCGCGCCCGCTGGTCAGCACCTTCGACTTGCCCTTCAGCTTGTAGCGCGTCTGCGCGTGCGCCTGCGACTTCACCGTCTCCGGACGCGCCTGAAGGATGTACAGGCGGCCGTCGACGCCGTCCTTGCCCCACTCGATGTCCATCGGCCGGCCGTAGTGCTGCTCGATCTTGACCGCGTAGCGGGCGAGCTCGAGCACCTCGTCGTCGGTCAGCGAGAAGCGCTGGCGGTCGGCCTCCGGCACCTCAGCCGTGCGCACGGTGCGGCCGTTGGCCGCCGTGGGATCGAACGTCATCTTCAGCAGCTTGCTGCCCAGCGAGCGTCGGATCAGCGGAAACTTGCCGGCCGCCAGCATGGGCTTGTGGACGTAGAACTCGTCCGGGTTCACGGCCCCCTGCACCACGGTCTCGCCCAGGCCCCAGCTCGACGTGATGAACACGACGTCGCGGAAGCCGGACTCGGTGTCCATGGTGAACATCACCCCGGCGGAAGCCAGGTCGCTGCGCACCATCCGCTGCACCCCGGCCGACAGCGCCACGTCGGCGTGGACGAAGCCCTTGTGCACCCGGTAGGCAATGGCGCGGTCGTTGTACAGCGACGCAAAGACCTGCTTGACCCGCGCCAGCACGGCGTCTATGCCGTGGACGTTCAGGAACGTCTCCTGCTGACCGGCGAAAGACGCATCGGGCAGGTCCTCCGCGGTGGCGCTGGAGCGCACCGCGACCGAGATTTCACCTGAAGATTGAGATACAAGCCATTGATAGAAAATGCGAATTTCTTTTTCCAAGCCAGCCGGAAACGGCGCCTCCTCGATCCAGCGGCGAATCTCGGCGCCGGTGGCGGCAAGCGCGCGGACGTCGTCGACATCGAGCGCATCGAGGCGGGCATTGATCCGCTGCACGAGCCCGGCGCCGCGCAGGAACTCGCGGAACGCCTCGGCGGTGGTGGCGAACCCGTCAGGGACGCGGATGCCCTCCTCGGCCAGCTGGCTCAGCATCTCGCCCAGCGAGGCGTTCTTGCCGCCGACCGAACCGACGTCGGCCATCCGCAGCTCGCTGAACGGAATGACGTACTTGCCGCGCTGCATCGCTGTCCCCCGTGCTTGGCGGCCGAGTCCGCCCCCTATGAAAGAATGGCCGCGATTCTAGTCACTCAGCCTCTCGCGACCCGGCCCCGCCGCCCATGAACGACTCCGCCCCTGAAGGCGCCTTGCGCACGGTCTTCTTCGTCTCCGACGGCACCGGCATCACCGCCGAGACGCTCGGCCACAGCGTGCTGGCGCAGTTCGAGACGCTGCGCTACCGGCGGGTGCGGGCGCCCTTCATCGACTCGCTGGACAAGGCGCGCGAGCTGGTCGGCCGCATCAACGACGCCGCCGTGCTCGACGGCCGCCGGCCGATCGTCTTCTCCACCCTGGTCAACCCCGACGCCAATGCCGAGCTGCGCCGCGCCCGCGCCCTGGTGCTCGACCTGCTCGACTCCTTCGTCGTGCCGCTGGAGCAGGAGCTGGGCATCCACTCGACGCACACCATCGGCCGCTCGCACACCGTGCGCGACCCGGCCGCCTACTACCGCCGCATCGAGGCGATCAACTTCACGCTGGCGCACGACGACGGCCAGTCGTCCAAGGGGCTGGACGCGGCCGACGTGATCCTCGTCGGCGTGTCGCGCAGCGGCAAGACGCCGACCAGCCTGTACCTGGCAATGCAGTACGGCGTGAAGGCCGCCAACTACCCCCTGATCCCGGAGGATTTCGAGCGCGACGAGCTGCCTTCGGCGCTGCCGCCGCACCGGCGGAAACTCTTCGGGCTGACGATCTCGCCGGAGCGCCTGTCCGAGGTGCGGCAGGAGCGGCGGCCGGGCAGCCGTTACGCGTCGCTGGAGAACTGCCGCCAGGAAGTGGCCGCCGCCGAGCGGCTGATGCGTCGCGAAGGCATCCGCTGGCTGTCGTCGACCACCAAGTCGATCGAGGAGATCGCGGCCACCATCATGAGCGAGCAGGGGCTGCACCCCGTGGGCGAGTAGCGCGCTGGCCGCGCGAAAGCGGGCCGCCAGCGCGGCGATCAGCGCCGGCCGGCCGCCTTCGGCTGGTAAGCCGGCATGCCGAGCTGCCACAGCGCAAACGCGAAAACGTCGGCGACCTCGTCGAAGGTCTGCCGCTTGGTGCTGCCCACGCCGTGGCCGGCCTCATAGTCCAGCCGCAACAGCACCGGCTTGCCGGAGAGGCTTGCCGCCAGCAGCCGCGCGGCGGTCTTGGTGCTGTGCCAGACCTCGACCCGCGGGTCGTTCACCCCGTGCGTCAGCAGCACCGCCGGGTAGGCCACGCCGTCGCGAATCTGGTGGTAGGTGCTCATCGCCAGCAGGGCGCGGAAGCCCGCCTCGTGGGTGCGGGTGCCGAACTCCGGGATGTTGGGCACGCCGTTCGGGGTCAGTTCGGCGCGCACCATGTCCCGCCCGCCGATGGAAGCCACCACCGCGCCGAACAGGTCCGGCCGCTCGGTCATCGCCCGCCCGACCAGGATGCCGCCGGCACTGCCTCCCCAGATCGCGATGCGCCCCGGCCGCGTCCAGCCCGCCTTGACCAACCACTCCGCGCACGCGATGAAGTCCTTCCAGGTGTTGGGCTTGGTCGCCTGCCTGCCCGCCTCGTGCCAGGCGCGGCCAAAGACGCCGCTGCCGCGCGGGTTGGCCACCGCGAACACGCCGCCGGCGTCCATCCACGCCAACCGGCTGTAGCTGAACCAGGGCTACTCGGTGATGCCGTAGGCGGCGTAGCCGTAGAGCAGGACGGGGTTGGTGCCGTCGAACTTCACGCCGCGGCGATGGATGATCGACATGGGCACCGAGGTGCCGTCGTGGCTGGGCACCATGACCTCCGTGGCGACGACGTCAGTCGGTCGGTCGAACGGTCCGGCGGGCTGCAGCCCGGTGTTGGTCGCCTCGCCGCGGGGCGAGACGGCATAGATCTGCCGCGCCTGCGTCCACCCCTGTAGTTCGAGCAGCACACCCGGCAGGTCGGGGCGCGTCCCACCGATGCTGAAGCTGCCGAGCAGCGGCAGCTTGACCTCGACCGGCTGCGTCGTGCCGTAATCCAGCCGCAGCAGCCGGTTGACGTTGCCGTCGCGCACCTTGACGTAAACGCCCTCGGCCGCGGCGGCGATCCCGGTCAACACCCGCTCGCTCTCGGGAATGATCACCGGCGCCGTCAGCGGCGCGAAGCTGTCGATCTGGCCGGCGATCAGCTTGTAGCGCGGCGCATCGCGGTAGGTCAGCGCGAAGATCCGGTCGCGGCTGAGCGTGACGTCGGTGACCTGGTCCTCGCGGCGGACCAGTGGCTGCCAATCTGGCTTGCCGGCTCGGATCGCTGCCAGTGTGCTGCGCCAGATGGTCAGTTCCGGCGAGACCCCATCGACGACGATCGCCGCCGCCCGCCCCGAGGGATCGATGACCACGAACGGCATCTCGGTTGGGGGCACGCCAAGATCCTTGCCCGCCGTCAGCAGGGTGCGGATGCTGTCCTCGCCGGCGCCGGGCTCCATCACCACGGCGCTGCTGCGCTGGTACAGCTCGGTCGGCGGCATGCCGGGCTCGAGCTTCTGCAGGCGGTGGAAATACAGTTCGGCGCTGTCCGGCGACCAGCTCAGCATCCCGAAGCGGGCGCGCGGGATCTCCGGCCCGATCTGACGGCCGCTGGCCACGTCGAGAAAGCGAAGGGAGGCGTCCTCCGAGCCGGCCGCCGAGACGCCGATCGCCACCCAGCGGCCATCGGGAGAGGGGCTGTAGTAGTTGATGGCGTGCGGCTTGCCGGTGGCCTTGCGCAGCCGCTCCGGGTCGAACAGCAGCCGTTCGCGGCCAGACAGGCCGTCGCGCACGAACAGCTTGAACTGGTCATCCTTGGCGCCGCGGCGCTCGTAGAACAGCTGCCCCGTCGCGATGCGCGTGACGTCGGTGACGCGCGCCGGCGCACTGGCGTCGAGCTGCTCGATGCGTCGGCGCAGCGCATCGCGCCCTGGGATCCCGCGCAGGGTCCCGTGGGCGTGATCGCTG
>CALGWX010000012.1 GCA_937936215.1 uncultured Burkholderiaceae bacterium
GCGGCAATTGACGCGCACTCTAGCGGCACGGTGCGCCGCCGCCGAGGCCGCTGCGACAGGCTGCGAAAACCGCGTCCTGGAACGCAGCCGCGGGGCCTGGCCGGGTCAATCGACGCCGAGCACGCGCAGCAGCAGCGAGCCGAACAGCAGGCTCCAGCCGACCGAAGCGAGCCGGTCCGACCAGGGATCGGCGGCGCGCAGGCGCTCCGACTCCTGCCGCGGCCGCTCCGGCGGCTCGCGCTTCGAGGCGTCATCGAGGATCGCGCGCACCACCGGGAACTGGTTCATCAGCGACAGCAGCAGACAGGCCACGCCAATGTCGCCAGCGGCGCCGGCCAGCCGGCCCGCGTCGAGGTCGACCAGCGCGAGGCCGCCCATGGCCGCGCTGACGCCAAAGAACACGCTGCGCCACAGGCGCTCGCGAGGATCTTCCCGCGGTGACGACTTGGGGTTCATCGCCCGTCGATGCTCATGGGTTCAGGCCGCCGCGCTTCGACGGCCCCAGTCACATTGAAGCCAGAGATTGAGGCCAGCAGCGCGCAAAGCAAGACGGCGCAACGCCGAGTCGTCCTCGCCAGCGAGCGCATCTGGCGCCACGGCGAAGCCGACGCGCCTGACCCCGCGCCATGCGCATGCGCCCTGGCCGGGCGGCCCGCCATTGCGCGGCCATGGGGCTGACGACGCCGCGATTCCTCGATCGCCCCCTCCGCCACAGCCCAAGGGGCAACCACCCGCGTTGACCCGATGCCAGCCGCTGCTCTTCACGCGGCTTGCCTGGGCGGGGGGCCACGGCGCTGCCCGAAAGCCCGCCGCCGGTTTTCCCGCCAATCGGCCGCCAGCTCGCCACGCCAGGGAGCGCGCTCACTGCGCCAGCGCACGGCCGGGCAATTGGCGCCGAGCGGCAGCCCCGTCGGCGCCCGCGTCGTCGTGCTCCGCAGGCGTCGCCTGCTGCGGCTGCAGAGGCTGCGGCTGCGGCACCGGCTGCGGCACCGGCCGCGGCGGCGCGACTCGCGGCGGCACCGCGGGCGGCTGCGCCGCCGAGGCCACCGACGGCGCCGTCAGCACCATGCCCTCGCGGGTGAATCCAGGCGGCGGCGGGCTGCCGCCAAGGCTCACGGTCGGCGGCGACGGCAGCGCGAAGTCGCGGCGCACGCCGCCCTGCTCGATGGTCACCGCGTCCTTGCGCACCTCGACCAGCCGCGCCCCGCTCGCCACTTCCTGGTTCAGCAGGTAAACGCGCGCCGGCTTTCCTTCGACCGCCAGCACGGCGGCGGAGTGCCGCCCCGCCGCAAAGGCGCCGAGCGCCTGCACGTTCAGGGTCGCGGCCGCGGCCGCTGGCGCCTGTACCGCCCCGAACATCCGCGCGGCCAAGGCCGGGTCGGCCTCACGCATCGCCACCGGCGACGGTGGCGGCGGCAAGCTCGCCGGCGCCGGGGTCATGATGCGGATCGCCCAATAGGCGCCGATCGCGCCGACCAGCGCCAGCATCGTCAGGTGCAGCAACACGGTCGCCAGCTTGCGCATCGTCGCCAAAGAGGTCGTCAAAGAAACGTTTGGCCCGCGCGAATGTGACGGCGCGCCGGACCGCAACCCGAAGCCGGCCGTCCAAGCCCCATTGATAATATCGGCCACCGGTGTCGCCACCGAGTGTACGCAAGCGGCACGCAGCGCCACCCCGGCGCAGGACTGCACGGTGCATCGATGAAACCTTCCTCCCGGCTCGCCGGCTCTGCTCGCTGCCGCGCGCGTGGCTTCACGCTGATCGAGATCATGGTCGTGATCACGATCCTCGGCATCCTCGCGGCGCTGATCGTGCCGCGCGTGGTCGGCCGCACCGACGATGCCCGCATCGCCGCCGCCAAGCAGGATATCGCCTCGCTGCAGCAGGCGCTGAAGCTGTACCGCCTGGACAACGGCGCCTACCCGACCACCGAGCAGGGCCTGCGGGCGCTGATCGCGAAACCGACGCTCGAGCCGATCCCGCCGAACTGGAAGCAGGGCGGCTACCTGGAGCGCAGCAGCGTGCCGAAGGATCCCTGGGGCAACGAGTACCGCTACCTGAACCCCGGCCTGCGCGGCGAGATCGACGTATTCAGTTACGGCCGCGACGGCGCCCCCGGCGGCGAAGGCGTCGACGCCGACATCGGTTCGTGGCAGCTGTAGCGCCCCGCCGCGCCGGCGCGCGCGGCTTCACACTGATCGAACTGCTGGTAGTCATCGTGCTGGCCGGCATCCTGCTGTCGATCGTCACCATCTCGGTAACTCCCGACGACCGGCAGGAACTGGCGCGCGAGGCGCAGCGCGTCGGCCAGCTCTTCGCACTCGCTGCCGACGAGGCGCGTATCCGCCAGCAGCCGATCTACTGGGAGGCCGATCTCGGCGGCTACCGTTTCGTGACGCTGGTCGCCGGCGAGCGGCAGCTCATCAGCGGCGACGACCTGCTGCGCGAACGGGCCTGGCGCCAGCCGTTGCGGGCGCTGGCACTGGTGCCAGCCGGCGCCGAGGAGGCGAGGCAGACGCTTCTGGCGCCCGGGGCGCCGCCGCTGCGGGTGGCGATCGCCCGCGAGTGGATCCAGACGCCGCTGCGGCTCGAACTGGCCACCGACTCGGCGCAGGTGGCGATCGAATTCGACGAGCGTGGCCGTGGCACGGTGCACCCGCGCTGAAGGCCCGCCGCGCAGCGGCGGCTTCACGCTGCTGGAGGTGCTGGTGGCGCTGGTCATCATCGGCGTCGCGCTGGCGGCGTCGATGCGAGCGGCGATGTCGCTGACCACCGCCGCCGAGGACGCCCGCTACACACTGCTGGCAACCATGGTCGCCGAAAACCGCCTGCACGAGTTGCGGCTGGCCCGCGGTGGCCTGGAGATCGGACAGACGACCACGCCCTGCGCGCAGGCCGACGTCGAGTTCGAGTGCCAGCAGACGGTCCGCTCCACTCCCAACCCCTTCTTCCGCCGCGTCGAGCTGCAGGTCTTCCGCGTCGGGCCGGACGGCCGCCGCCGCCATGTCGAAATGATGGCGGTGCTGCCGGTGAGCTGATGCGGCGCCAGTCCCTGGCCCGGCACCTCGATGCCCGCCGCGCCGCGCGCGCAGCCGGTCGATGCGGCGCGCCAGCACCCGGTTCCGCCCCTCGCCCGGCGCGGCGCTGCCCGGCGGGCCGCCGCGGCGGCTTCACGCTGCTCGAACTGCTGGTGGCGATCACGATGCTGTCGATCGTGTCGCTGATCGCCTGGCGCGGGCTGGACTCGCTGGTGCTCACGCGCGAGCGCCTGGCGCCGGAGGCCGAGGAGGTACGCGACCTGCTCGTGGCTTTCGGCCAGATCGAGCGCGACCTGGCACAGGTCGTCAACGCCTCGTTCGTGCCGCTCGACTCGCCGCCGCTGGTGGCGCGCGCTGCCGGCCTGCAACTGATGCGGATGGCGCCGCACACGGCAGGCGCGCCGAGCGCGGTGCAGTTCGTCGCCTACGAGCTGCGCGACGGCCGCCTGCTTCGGCTCGCCTCCGCGCCGATGGCCACGCTGCAGGCGCCCACGGGCGCGCTGGTGGCCACGCCCCTGCTGGACGGCGTGCAGGCGCTGCGGGTGCGGGTGTGGCAGCCCGGCAGCGGCTGGGCGCCGCCGGAAGCCGCCAGCGGCCCCGACCCGCGCCGCGCCCCGCCCGGGGTGGAGTTGGTGCTCGAGCGCAGCGATGGGCGCGAGTATCGGCGCGTGCTGCTGGTGGGCCACGGATGAGCGATCGGCTGGCCCGACCCGCGCAGGAGCCCGGTGCCGCGTCGGCCGCCGATCGCGCCCGCCGTCTTGGCGCGGCCTCGGCAGGCCACGCCGCCGGCGGCGCAGACCATCCACGCGGTCGACCGCGACGCCATGGCAACGGCTTGCCGAGCCACGCCGCCGCAGGCGCGTCGACGCCGGGTCGTCCCGGCGGGCGCGGCGATCCCCCGTCTGCCGGCGTGGACGGGCCTCTGGGGTCCCGACCGACCGGCGTTGCTGCGAGCTTGCCCTCGCCGGCGCGCCAAGCCGCGCTGGATCCTAGCGGGGCGCCCATCGCTAGCGCCTCGCTTCACGCCGCGCGCGCGGCCTGCGGCGTACCCGCGCGCGACCGACGCGTAGCCCCGTCGCGGCAACGCGGCGCCGCGGTGCTGATGGCGCTTTTCATCGCCACCTTGGCCACGATCATCGTCTCCGGGCTGTTCTGGCAGCAGTTCGTGCTGCTGCGGACGATCGAGAACCAGCAGCTGATCGTGCAAAGCCGCGTGCTGATGGCGGGCGCGCTCGACTGGGCGCGGGCCATGCTGCGCGAGGACGCGCTGCGCAGCAACTACGACGGCCTCGACGAGTTCTGGGCCAAGGGGCTGGCCGATACCCGGCTCGACCAACTCGGCGAGTCCTCCACGCTGGCGGCACAGGCGAGCATCGCCGGCCACATCGAGGACGCGCAGTCGCGGCTGAACCTGCGCAATCTGATCGCCGACGACGGCACGATCGTCGCCGCCGAGCTGGCCGCGCTCAAGCGCCTGTGCGACCTGCTCGGCCTGCCGCCGGTGGCCGCCGACCTGATCGCCCTGCGCCTTCAGCAGGCCTTCGGCGAGCCGGGCGAGGGCGAGCCGCGGCGGCAGGAGGCCGGCGCGCGGCCGCTGCCGCCGGTGCTGCCGCTCGACCTG
>CALGWX010000013.1 GCA_937936215.1 uncultured Burkholderiaceae bacterium
CCGCGTCCCTCGTGAAATATCCGGGCTAGCCCGCCACGGCACGCGGCGCGGCCCGGTCGGCGGCAGCGCAAAGGGGGCGGTGCATACTTGCCCGCGCCAAACAAAGAACCGGGAGACGCCGATGAACAAGCCGGCCAGCACCGCTTGCGAGGAGCGGATCGCCGCCGCCGTGGCCCACGCGCAGCAGCAGGTCGCCGCCGACGAGCGCGCGCTCATCGAGGTGTTCATCCGCGAGTACTACCGGCAGATCGACGCCGACGACCTGCTGGAGCGCAGCGCCGAGGATCTCGCCGGCGCGGCGCTGTCGCACTGGGAGCTCGGCCGCGTGCGCGTGCCCGGCAAGCCGAAGGTGCGCGTGTTCTCGCCGTCGGCGGCGGAGCACGGCTGGACGGTGCGGCACACCGTGATCGAGGTCGTCAACGACGACATGCCGTTCCTGGTCGACTCGGCGACGATGGAGGCCAACGCGCAGGGCCTCACCCAGCACATGCGCGTGCACCCGGTGTTCGCGGTCGAGCGCGACGCCGACGGCCGGCTCATCGGCCTGTGGCCGCGCAACGACAAGCCGCAGGCGATGCGCGAGTCGTGGATGCACATCGAGGTCGACCGCCTGGTCGAGGAGGAGGCGCGGGCGCGGCTGGCCGCGGGCATCGAGCGGGTGCTCGGCGACGTGCGGGTGGTCACCGCCGACTGGAAGAAGATGCTGGCGCGGCTGATCGACGTGGTGGCCGAGCTCGCGCAGCGGGTGCCGCCGGCGGCGCAGGGCGAGGTCGCCGAAAGCCGCGCCTTCGTCGAGTGGCTGGCGGCCGGCAACTTCCTGCTGCTCGGCTACCGCTGCCACGACCTGGTGCAGCTCGACGGCGAGGACGCGCTGAAGCTGGTGCCCGGCAGCGGCCTGGGCATCCTGCGCGAGACCGGCGAGGAGAAGGTCTCCGGCAGCTTCGCGCAACTGCCGCGGCAGGCACGGGCGATGGCGCGCCAGCCGACGCCGGTGATCATCCTGACCAAGGCCACCGCCCGCGCCACCGTGCACCGGCCCGGCTACGTCGACTACGTCGGCATCAAGCGTTTCTCGCCCGAGGGCCAGGTCATCGGCGAGCACCGCTTCCTCGGCCTGCTCACCTCGACCGCCTACAGCGCGCGGGTCATCGACATTCCGCTGCTGCGCGGCAAGGTGGCGGCGGTGATCACCCGCGCTGGGCTCGCCCCCGACAGCCATCTCGGCAAGGCGCTGGTGCAGATCCTCGAGACCTACCCGCGCGACGAGATGTTCCAGATCGGCACCGACGAGCTGTACGAGATCGCCATGGGCATCCTGCGCCTCGGCGAGCGGCAGCGGCTGCGGCTGTTCATCCGCCGCGACCCGTACGAGCGCTTCGTTACCTGCCTGATCTTCGTGCCGCGCGAGAACTACGGCACCGAGCTGCGGCTGAAGTTCCAGGACATCCTGATGGAGGCCTTCGCCGGCACCAGCACCGAGTTCGACGTGCTGCTGACCGACGACATCCTCGCCCGCATCCTGTTCACCGTGCGCACGCGGCCAGGGCAGGTGCCGGCGGTCGACCGCAAGGAGCTCGAAGCGCGGCTGGCCGCAGCGGCCCGCCGCTGGGAAGACGAACTGGCCGCGGCGCTGATCGAGGCCGAGGGCGAAGGCGCCGGCACGGCCCTGTTCAAGCGCTGGCAGCGGGCGTTCCCCGGTGCCTATCGCGAGCGCACGGCGCCGCGCGCGGCGGTGGCGGACATTCGCAAGCTCGAAGCGCTGCCCGTGGGCGGCACCGACGTGAAGCTTTACCGGCCGCTGGGGGCGCCGGCCGGCACGCTGGGCTTCAAGATCTACCGTGCCGGCGAGCCGGTAGCGCTGTCCGACAGCCTGCCGATGCTCGAGCGCATGGGCGTGCGCGTGCTCACCGAGCACCCGGCGCGCGCGCTGCCCGCCGGCGGCGGGCCGATGTGGGTGCACGACTTCGAGCTGCTGGCACTCGCCGCCGATCCGGTCGAGATCGACCCGGTCAAACCGCTGTTCGAGGACGCGTTCCTGCGCCTGGCCGACGGCCGTATCGAGAACGACGAGTTCAACCGCCTGGTGCTGCGGGCGGGGCTTTCCGCCGACGAGGTGCTGGTGCTGCGCGCCTATGCCAAGTACCTGCGCCAGATCGGCTTTCCGCTGACCACCGCGTTCATCGAGGGGACGCTGAACGCGCACCCGGCGGTGGCGCGCGCGCTGGTGGAGCTGTTTCGCCTGCGCTTCGACCCCGACGACCCGCGCAGCAGCGAGCAGCGCCGCGCCGACGTTGCGGCGGCCGCCAAGGCCATCGAGCAGTCGCTGGAGGCCGTGGACAACCTCAACGAGGACCGCGTGCTGCGGCAACTGCTGGCGCTGGTGCGGGCCACCACGCGCACCAACTTCTGGCGCGTCAACGACCGCGGCGAGCGGCGCGGCTTCCTGTCGTTCAAGTTCGATCCGAGCCAGGTGCCGGGGCTGCCGGAGCCCAAGCCGATGTTCGAGATCTTCGTCTACTCGGCGCGCTTCGAGGGCGTGCACCTGCGCGGCGGCAAGGTCGCGCGTGGCGGGCTGCGCTGGTCCGACCGGCTGGAGGACTACCGCACCGAGATCCTCGGCCTGGTCAAAGCGCAGATGGTCAAGAACACGGTCATCGTGCCGGTGGGCAGCAAGGGCGGCTTCGTGCTGAAGAAGGCGCCGCCGGCCACCGACCGCGACGCGTACCTGAAGGAGGGCGTCGCCTGCTACCAGGACTACCTGCGCGGCCTGCTCGACCTCACCGACAACCTGGTCGCCGGCAAGGTGGTGCCGCCGCCGCGGCTGGTGCGCCACGACGGCGACGATCCGTATCTCGTCGTGGCCGCCGACAAGGGCACCGCCAGCTTCTCCGACTACGCCAACGCCATCAGCGCCGAGTACAGCCACTGGCTCAGCGACGCCTTCGCCTCCGGCGGCAGCGCCGGCTACGACCACAAGAAAATGGGCATCACCGCCCGCGGCGCGTGGGAGAGCGTCAAGCGCCACTTCCGCGAAATGGGCGTGGACGTGCAGGCGACCGACTTCACCGTGGTCGGCATCGGCGACATGTCCGGCGACGTGTTCGGCAACGGCATGTTGCTGTCGAAGCACATCCGGCTGGTGGCCGCCTTCGACCACCGCCACGTCTTCCTCGACCCCAACCCGGACGCGGGCCGCAGCTGGGACGAGCGCAAACGGCTGTTCGACCTGCCGCGCTCGTCCTGGGCCGACTACGACGCCAAGCTGATTTCCGAGGGCGGCGGCGTGTGGCCGCGCACGGCGAAGTCGATTCCCGTCTCGCCGCAGGCGGCGGCGCGGCTCGGCATCGAGCCAGGCAACCTCACGCCGAACGAACTGATCAGCGCCATCCTGAAGGCGCCGGTGGACCTGCTCTACAACGGCGGCATCGGCACCTATGTCAAGAGCATGGGCGAGTCGCACGCCGACGTCGGCGATCGCGCCAACGACGCCATTCGCGTTAACGGCCGGCAGCTGCGCTGCAAGGTCGTCGCCGAGGGCGGCAACCTCGGCTGCACGCAGCTCGGCCGCATCGAGTACGCCCTGCACGGCTGCGGCGGCATCGGCGGCCGCATCTATACCGACGCCATCGACAACTCCGGCGGCGTCGACACCTCCGATCACGAGGTCAACATCAAGATCCTGCTCGGCCTGGTCGTCGCCGAGGGCGAGATGACCGTGAAGCAGCGCAACAAGCTGCTGGCGGAGATGACCGACGAGGTCGCCGCGCTGGTGCTGCGCGACAACTACGGGCAGACCCAGGCGCTCAGCCTGTCGCGGCGGCTGGCGCGCCCGCTGCTGGAGCAGCAGGCGCGCTTCATGCGCTTCCTGGAGAAGAGCGGCCGGCTGAACCGGGCGCTGGAGTTCCTGCCCGACGACGCCACGATCGCCGAGCGACGCGAGCAGGGCATTGGGCTGACCACGCCGGAAGCGGCTGTGCTGCTGGCGTATTCCAAGCTATGGCTGTTCGACGAGCTGATCGCCTCCGACCTGCCGGAGGACCCGTTCGTGGCCACCGCCCTGCGCCGCTACTTCCCGGCGCGGCTGCGCGAGCCTTATGCGGCCTACCTGGACCGCCACCCGCTGAAGCGCGAGATCGTCGCCACCTACGTGCTGAACAGCATGGTCAACTGCGTCGGCGCCACCTTTGTGCACCGCCTGAGCGAGAACACCGGCGCCACGCCGGCGCAGGTGGTGCGTGCCTACCTGCTGGCGCGCGAGAGCTTCGCCGCCGGGCCGGCGCGGCGCGCGATCGAGGCGCTCGACAACCGGGTACCCGACGAGGTGCAGGCGGAGATGCTGATCGAGCTGGCGCGCCTGACCGAGCGCGCCACCGCGTGGTTCCTGCGCTCGCGCCGGCTGACCGACCCGATGGCCGACACGATCGCCCGCTTCCGCCCCGCGGCGGAGGCGATGCTCGCCTTCATCGCCGCCGAGCCGGGCCAGCCGCGGCAGCGGCACACGCAGCACGAGCGCTGGCTCGATGCCGGCGTGCCGAAGGAGGTCGCCGCCCGCGCCGCCTCGGCCGAGGCGCAGTTCGCGGCGCTGGACGTGGCCGAGATCGCCGACCAGTCGGGCCGCGCGCTCGACGAGGTGGCCGGCGTGTACTTCGCGCTCGGCGATTCGCTGGGGCTCGACCGCCTGCGCGCGCAGATCGTGCAGTTGCCTACCGAGGGCTACTGGCAGGCGCGGGCCAAGAGCGCGCTCGGCGACGATCTGGCCGACCTCCAGCGCGCCTTCGCGGCGCGTGCGGTGCAGATGCACGGCGGCGGCGACGCCAAGGCGGCGGTGGCGGCCTGGCAGCAGGCCAACGCGCATGCGCTGGCGCGGGCGCGGCGCCTGATCGACGAGCTGTCGCAGGTGCGGAACATGGACCTGGCCACCGCCTCGGTGGCGCTGCGCGAGCTGCGCAACCTTGCGTGAGTCGCGGTGACGATCGCGGCGCCAACGCGGGACGGCCGGCGTACCGGCGGTGAGCGACGCGCCCGACCCGCTGGCGATCCGCTGGATCGACCACGTCACGCCGACCGCGGCGCTGCTCGTCTCCCGCGCCTGGGTGCTGCGCGAGGTGGCGGCCGTGCCCGGCCTGACGCCCGCGCGCCGTGCGGCTCTCGTCGAGGCGCTGATCGCCTATGAGCCGGAGCGCCGCCACGGCCTGCGCAACAACTTCATCGCCTGGATGCTGATGCTCGGCGGCACCGGGGTGGCGCGGCTGGTCGGCCTGGCGCCGTGGATCGGCTTCGTCGCCGGGCTGCTGGTGGTGCTGTGGCTGGCGCGCCTGCTCACCGAGCGGGCGCTGCGCTGGAAGCTGGCGCAACTGGCCGCCGAAAGCGGATGAGCCTCGACGCGATGCGGCGCTGATCGCGCCGGCCCGCGCCGCCGACCGGCGCGGGCATTCCGGCCCCGGCGCAGCCTCCGGCGCCGCGCTGCCGCGCCACCGACCGCGAGGCCGACGCGCACGCGGCTGGCGCGTGAGCCGCGTGTCGCCAAGCGGGCTGCCGCCGCCACCTGCGGCCGCATCGGCCGCGTGCCGCCGGGCGGGCTGCCGCCACCTGCAGCCGCGCCGCCCGCGTGAGTGGCGCAGCGCATAATCGTGCGCATTTTCGCCGTTCCAATGCCCGCGCTCGCCCATTCCCTGCTGCCGCTGCTGAACGTGCTGGGCGCAACGGTGGCGGTGTTCGCGGTGACGATGCTGGCACCGCTGGCGGTGGCCTTCTTCTACGACGAGGAAGTGCTGATCGCCTACGACACCGCGTTTGCGATCACGTTCGGCAGCGGCGCCGCGCTTTGGCTGGCCACGCGCCGCTTTCGCCGCGAACTGCTGCCGCGCGACGGCTTCCTGCTGGTGAGCCTGATCTGGTCGGTGCTGCCGGCCTTCGCCACCCTGCCACTGCTGCTGCACCTGCCGGAACTGTCCTTCACCGACGCGTACTTCGAGACGATGTCGGGCCTGAGCACCACCGGAGCCACCGTCCTGAGCAACCTCGACAGACTGCCGGCGTCGATCAACTTTTGGCGCTGCCTGCTGCAATGGATCGGCGGCATGGGCATCCTGGTGCTGATGGTAGCGATCCTGCCGCTGCTCGGCGTCGGCGGCACGCAGCTGTTCCGCGCCGAGACCGCTGGCCCGATCAAGGACGCCAAGCTCACGCCGCGCATCACCGACACCGCGCTCGGTCTGTGGAGCGTCTACGGCGCGATCTCGCTGGCCTGCTTCGCCGCCTACTGGGCCGGCGGCATGGGCGCGCTGGACGCGGTGATGCACATGTTCACGACGATGAGCCTCGGCGGCTTTTCGTCGCATGACGCCAGCTTTGCTTACTTCGCCTCGCCTCGGCTTGAGTGGATCGCAGTAGCGTTCATGCTGCTGGCCGCGATCAACTTCGCCCTGTACTTCCTCGTCCTGCGCCGGCGCTCGCTCGGCGTGCTCGTGGCCGACACCGAAGCACGCGGCACCGTCATCGTGCTGGTGGGCGGGGCGCTGCTGGTGACCGTCTATCTGCTCTGGCAGGGCACCTATGACGATCCGCTGCTGGCGCTGCGTTGGGCAGCCTTCAACGTGGTGTCGGTAGCCACCACGACGGGCTATTCGACCGAGGATTACGACGCGTGGCCCGCGTTCGCGCCCTGGTTCATGCTGATGCTGTCGGCTTTCGCCACCAGCGCCGGCTCCACCGGCGCCGGCATCAAAATGATCCGCTTCATCGTGCTGCTGAAACAGGCGCGACGCGAAATGCTGCGTGCGTTGCACCCGGCGGTGGTCAGCCCCGTGCGCATCCGCGATGCGGTGGTCGAGAACAATGTCATCTTCGCCGTGCTCGCGTTCATGCTGATGTACGGCACGACGATCATTGTCATCACGCTGCTGCTGATCGCTTCTGGGCTGGATGTGCTTACCGCGTTCTCTGCCGCGGTAGCCTGCGTCAACAACCTCGGCCCGGGTCTGAACCAGGTGGGCCCGGCCGCCAACTACGCGGCGCTCAACGACTTCCAAACGTGGGTGTGCTCGGTGGCGATGCTCCTCGGCCGGCTGGAGATGCTGTCGGTATTCGTGCTGTTCACACCGGCGTTCTGGCGCAAGTAGGCGGCGCGGGCGGGGCTGGCGACGCGGCGGGCGTGAAGGGGGCGAGCCGCGGCGACCGCAGCCGCCCTCAGCGCACCTCGACCCAGTTTCCGGTCGGCTCCACCGCGCGGCCGATCTCCACGGCCGCCACGCCGGCCGCGCGCAGCGCCTGCAGCGCCGCGTCGGTGCGCTCGGCGGCGATGAACGCGAGCAGGCCGCCGGAGGTCTGCGGGTCGTACAGCAGGTGCGCCAGGTCCTCGCTCACGCCCTCGCCCACCTTGACCAGGGCGCCGAAGTGGGCGCGGTTGTTGGCCAGGCCGCCGGGGCGGTTGCGCGCCACCAGCGACAACACGCCATCGAACAGCGGCACCCGCGCGGCCTCGATGACCACGGTGACGCCGCTGGCGTTGGCCACCTCCGAAGCGTGGCCGATCAGGCCGAAACCGGTGACGTCGGTGCAGGCGTGCACGCCGCCAGCAGCCGCCAGCGCCTCGGCCGCGGCCTTGTTCAACGTGCGCATCGACTCGGTCGCCTGGGCCGCCAGCGCCTGCGGCGCGCGGCCGTTCTTCACTGCCGTGGCCACCACGCCGGTGCCGATCGGCTTGGTGAGCACGATGCGGTCGCCAACCTGCGCGCCGGCGTTCGACCAGATCCGCTGCGGATCGACCGCGCCGGTCACGGCGTAGCCGAACTTGATCTCGGGATCCTGCACGGTGTGGCCGCCGAGCAGCGCCACGCCGGCCTCGGTGAGCTTGTCGTAGCCGCCGCGGAAGATCGCGGCGATCGTCTCGCGGTCGACACCCTTGGCAGGAAAACCGGCGATCGCCAGCGCCGTCACTGGGCGGCCACCCATCGCGTAGACGTCGGACAGCGCGTTGGCCGCCGCGATCTGGCCGTAGGCATACGGGTCGTCGACGATCGGCGTGAAGAAGTCGACCGTCTGCACGAGCGCCGGCCCGCCCTCCCAGGCGTAGACGCCCGCATCGTCCGCGGTGCGGAAGTCGATGAGGACGCGGGGGTCGCGGTTGAGCGGCAAATCGCCCAGGACCTGGGCGAGCTCGCCTGCGGCGAGCTTGCTCGCTCAGCCGGCGCAGCTGACCAGTTCGGTGAGGCGCTTGGTGGTGGCTTCGGTCATCGCTCAGTGCCTGTCAGCGTCAAGGCGGCGCTGGCGCCGATCGGCGCCGGCCGCAGGCGGCACTGTACCGAATCCGGCCTGCGAGCGAACGCCGCGGTCGCGGGCGACTGCGGGGCCGGGAACGAAGGCGTTGCGCACGCCGATCTCACGGCTGTCCGCGGCGCCGGTTCGCTGCGCGCCGCAAGGTGAAGCCGCTCACGAACGCGTCTTCACGGCCTTCGTGATGACGCTTCGCACGCGCGAGCGAGTTCGCTGATTCCGGGAAATCCGCCGCCGAGCCTTCGCCCCACGCGGCCAGACGCAGAAACGAGAACGGCGAGGCGCCGCGTCCCCGCGACGGGCCAATCGCCCTCGCGCCAATCCCCGCCCGGAGGCTGGGGACGTGTCGTGGCGAAGGGAACCGCGAGCGCCTCGACCGCAATTGCAGTGTGCCGTTCTGCGAAGCCGCGGTATTGATCCTGCGCAGAGACTCGCCTTGGCGCCAATGCCCGGCCGCCCAGCTACGGAGAGTCCGCGAGACGAAAGCGCTTCAGCAGCAGCGCGTTGCTCACCACGCTCACCGACGAGGCGGCCATCGCCGCGCCGGCGATGACCGGAGACAGGAACCCGAGCGCCGCCAGCGGGATGCCGATGACGTTGTAGACGAAGGCCCAGAAGAGGTTCTGCCGGATCTTGCGCACCGTGGCGCGCGACAGTTCGATCGCCGCCGGCACGAGCCGAGGATCGGGCCGCATCAGCGTCACGCCGGCGGCGTGCATGGCGATGTCCGTGCCGCTGCCCATGGCGATGCCAAGATCGGCGGCGGCCAGCGCCGGCGCGTCGTTGATGCCGTCGCCCACCATCGCGACGCGGCGGCCGCCGCCTTTGAGTGCCGCCACGCGCGCGCTCTTCTGCCGCGGCAGCACGCCGGCCTCGTAGCGGGCGAGGCCGAGCGCCCGCGCCACCGCCGCCGCCGCACCCTCGCTGTCGCCGGAGATCATCGTCGTCTCGATGCCCATCGCCCGCAGCCGCTCGATCGCCGCCCTCGCGCCCGCACGTGGCGCATCGGCGAAGGCGATCAGCCCGAGCACGGTCACGCGGTCGCCGTCGCGCCGCGCCAGCCAGGAGACGGTGCGGCCCTCGTGTTCGTGGGCGTCGGCCGCCGCCGCGAGCGTATTTCCTGGGCTGCCTTCGCGCGGCGTGCGCGAGGCTTCGCCCTCGCGGTGAACCGGTGCGCTTAGGTCGGCGCCGAGTTCGGCGAGCCAGGCGCGGCTGCCGAGCAGCGCCTCGACACCGCCATCGCCGCTGCCGACGCGCGCCTGCGCGCCGCGGCCGGCGA
>CALGWX010000014.1 GCA_937936215.1 uncultured Burkholderiaceae bacterium
ACCCGCATGCGGTCCTTGGCGATCAGCGCCTTGTCGCGGCCGCGCGCGACCTCCAGCCGCAGCGTGTTCATGTTCACCGGGATCACGTCGTGGACGATCGGCAGCACGAAGGCGCCGCCGCCGAGCACCACCTTCTGGCCGCCGAGCCCGGTGCGCACGAAGCTGCGTTCCTTGCTCGAGCGCAAGTACAGCCAATGCAGCAGCCAGACCACGATCGCGACGACGATCGCCGCCGCGATCAATCCGAGGATGAAGGTTCCGAACTCCGCTCCGCTCATTGCATTCACCTTCTTTCGGGTGTTGAAACCTGCCTGCCGCCGGCCTAGCCGCGCCGCATGGCCACGAACTTGCGCGTCTGCTCGGTCAGCGCCACTTCGGTCGGCAGCCGCTCCATGCTGGAGGCGCCATAGAAGCCGTGGCACTGCGGGCAGTGCTTGAGGATGTACTGGGCATCGGGCGGCATGGCGATCGGGCCGCCGTGGCAAAGGACGATCACCTCCGGGTTCACCGCCAGCGCCGCCCGCGCCCAGGCGTTGATCTTCGCGACACAGCCCTCCAGCGATTCCGCCGTTTCGGCCCCGATCGTGCCGCCGGTGGTGAGCCCGAGGTGGCAGACGACGACGTCGGCGCCGGCCTTGGCCATCGCCTGGGCGTCGGCCTCGCTGAAGACGTACGGCGTGGTCAGCAGGTCGAGCTCGCGCGCCTTGCGGATCATCTCGACCTCGAGCCCGTAACCCATGCCGGTCTCTTCGAGCTGGGCGCGAAAGACGCCGTCGATCAGCCCCACGGTGGGAAAGTTCTGCACCCCGGAGAAGCCGAGGTCGGCCAGCTGGCGCAGGAAGTGCTCGGTGAGCATGAACGGATCGGTGCCGTTGACGCCGGCGAGCACCGGCGTGCGCCGGACGACCGGCAGCACCTCGCGCGCCATCTCGACGACGATCTCGTTGGCGTTGCCATAGGCCAGCAGGCCAGCGAGCGAGCCGCGACCGGCCATCCGATAGCGGCCGGAGTTGTAGATCACGATCAGGTCGATGCCGCCGGCCTCCTCGCACTTGGCCGACAGGCCGGTGCCGGCGCCACCGCCGACGATCGGCTCGCCGCGCGCGATCTTCTCGCGCAGGCGCCTGAGGATCGTGCTTCGGGCGATTCTGGGCATGGTGGGAACGTTCTCAGCTCGCGCGGCGCGCCGCCGCCGGTTGGACGACTTCGCGGAACAGCTTCGCCAGCAGCTCGGCGAAGGCGGGGTCGTTGATATGCAGCGGCGAGCGGATCAGCCTGCGGTCGGCGCCGCTGCGGAAGTTCGACTCGATGGCGGCGAACAGGGCCTTGTCCGCCGCCGGGTCCCAGAACGGCTTGCCTGGCGCATCGAGGGCCGACACACCGCCCTCGGGCAGGACGAAGCGCACCGGCGCCGTCATCGCATTGAGCTTGCGGGCGATGAACTCCCCGATCGCGGTGCATTCCGCTGGCGTGGTCCGCATGAGCGTCACGTTCGGGTTGTGCCGGTACAAGTTGCGGTCCTTGAACTTCGCCGGCACCGTGTCCCAGGCCCAGAAGTTGACCATGTCGAGGGCGCCGCAGGAGCCGACGTAGGGCACGCGGGCGCGGGCGATCGCGTCCATCCGCTGCGGCCCGGCCGAAAGCACGCCGCCGACGATCTCGTCGCAGACTTCGGTCGTGGTGATGTCGAGCACGCCGGCCAGCAAATTCGACTCGGCGAGCTTCTCCATCGACTGGCCGCCGGTGCCGGTGGCGTGGAACACCAGGCAGTCGAACTCTGCTTCCAGCAGCCTGGCAGTGGCCTGCACGCAGGGCGTGGTGACGCCGAACATCGTCAGCCCGATCGCCGGCTTGGCCTGCGACTGCTCGCGGCGGGCGTGGCTGATCATGCCGGCCAGCGCATGCGCCGCGTTGGCCAGCACCTTCTCGCTGATCCGGTTGATGCCGGACACGTCGGTGACCGAGTACATCATGCAGATGTCGGCCGGGCCCACGTAGGGGCGCACGTCGCCCGAGGCCACCGAGGAGACCATCACCTTCGGCACGCCGACCGGCAGCGCCCGCATCGCCGGTGTGGCGAGCGCGGTGCCGCCGGAGCCGCCGGCGGAGATGACACCGCCGACGTCGCGCCGCGACAGCAGGAAGCGCTCGAAGGCTACCGCCATCGCCGCCACGGCGCTGCCGCGGTCGCCGCTGAACACCGCCCGCTCGCCCTGCGGGTGATGGCGGGCGACGTCGCGCGGGTGCACGCTGGCGATCGAGGTCGCCCCCGAGGTGGAAAGGTCGACGGTCACCGTGCGGATGCCGAGCCGGTCCAGGCACTGTTTCAGGAACAGCAGTTCGCGGCCCTTGGTGTCGAAAGTGCCGACGACGTAGGCGGCCCGCTCGCTGCTCGCCGCCACCGGCAGCTCGAACACGCGCCCGCTCTCGCTCGGCGCCGGCCCGCCCGCCGCTGCCGCGGCGCTCCTCGCCGCACCGGCCGTGGGCGCCGACCGCGGCAGGTCGCGCGGCCGCGCTGCCGGATCGGCCGCGTTCCAGCGGGTGAAGCCGCGCACCTCGCGCGGCGCGGTGTCGTCCACGCGCGGCAGGCCGTCGCCGAAAGCGCGCCGGACCGTCAGCACCTGCACCGGCGCCGGCTCGGGCGGCGGCGCCTGCGCTTCGTCCTCTTCCTCTTCGGCGCCGGCGCGCACGCCGAGCAGCCGCTCCTGCAGCTCGCGGTCGGCCGCCAGCTCGGCGGCGCTCAACTCCCGGGCGATGCGGCCGTTGACCATCACCGCCACCCGGTCGGCGACATCGATCGCCACGCCGAGGTTTTGTTCCACCAACAGCACGGCGATCTCGCCCTCGGCGGCGAGCTGCTTCAGCGCCTCGACCACCTGCTCGACGATGACCGGCGCCAGGCCCTCGGTCGGCTCGTCCATCACCAGCAGGCGGGGATCGAGCAGCAGTGCGCGGCCAATGGCCAGCATCTGCTGCTCGCCGCCGGACAGCTGCGCGCCGCCGTTGCCCTTGCGCTCGGCCAGGCGGGGGAACATTCGGTAGACGCGCTCGACCGTCCAGCGGCCGCTCGTGCCGCGCGCCACCAGACGCAGGTGCTCGTCGACGGTCAGCGATGCCCACGTGCGGCGGCCCTGCGGCACGTAGCCGATGCCGCGGCGCGTGATCTCGTTGGGCGGCAGGCCGAGGATCTCGCTGCCCTCCAGGCGGACGCTGCCGGTGGCGCGCACCATGCCGGTGATCGCGTTGCACAGCGTCGTCTTGCCCATGCCGTTGCGGCCGACGATGGCGGTGACGCCGTGCTCGATCTTCAGGTCGACGCCCTGCAGCGCGTGGGCGCGGCCGTAATAGACGTCCAGGCCGCTGACCTCCAGCACCGGCCCCGCCTTGGCGGCGCCGCTCGACCGCCGCGAGAACAGCGCCATCAGTGCCTCCCCCCCATGTAGATGGCCTGCACCTCGGCGTCGTTCTCGATCTCCTGCGGCGTACCATGCTTTAGCACGCGGCCGTTGTGCATCACGGTGACGCGGTCGACGACGCGCAGCGCGATGTCGAGGTCGTGCTCGATCAGAATGAAGCCGATGTGACGCGGCAGCGCGTCGAGCAGCGCCACCAGGTCGCGCCGCTCCGCCGGCGACAGCCCGGCGGCCGGCTCGTCGAACAGGATGAGCCGCGGCGCGCCCGCCAGCGCCATGCCGATTTCGAGCTGCCGCTGCTGGCCGTGCGACAACGCACTGACCAGTTCGTCCCCGACCGCGGTCAGATGGACGCGCTCGAGAAGATCCTCGGCCGCCGCCACCGTCGTGCTGCCGCGCCGCGGCCGCAGCATCGCGTAGCGGCCGCGTGCCACGCCGCGCACGGCGAGGTAGAGGTTGTCGCGCACGGTCAGGTCGCGGAACAGCAGCGACGACTGGTAGGTCCGGCGCAGGCCGGCGCGGATGCGGTGGTGCGCCGGCATCGTCGTGATGTCGTCGCCGAAGAAGCGCACCCGCCCGGCGGTGGCCGGAAAGTCGCCGGTGATGACGTTGAACAGCGTCGTCTTGCCGGCGCCGTTGGCGCCGATCACCGCCCGCCGCTCGCCGGCCGCCACCGAGAAGGTGACGTCCGACAGCGCCGCCAGCGCGCCAAAGCTGCGCGAAACGCCCGTCAGTTCGAGGGCGTCGCCGCTGGCCAGCGCGCGCGTGCCGAGGCGGTCGACCGATGCCATTGGCGCCGGCCCGATGCCCGCTTACGGGCAGTTCGGCTCGTCGCGCGAGCCGATCTTGAACTCCGAGGGCTTCAGGCCGAGCGTCTGGTCGACGTTCGGGATCGCCCGCACGACGCGGTTCGACAGGTTGCCCTGCGCGTCCTTGACCACCTCGGTGATGAAGGTGGTGCCGATGGCCTGCCGGTTCGCGTCGAGCTTGATGTCGCCCACCGGTGTCTTCAGCGTCATCGTCGACAGCGTCTCGCGGAACTTCTTCTGCCCGTCGGACAGGTCGCCCTTGACCGCCTCCAGCGCGTCGAGCGCCGCCTTCATGTTGATGTAGTAGTTCAGCGCGAACAGGCCTGGGCTGGGGTAGCCGTCAGGGAAGTTCTTGCGGTAGCTGGCGACGAAGGCCTTGAACTCCGGCGTGTCGATCGAGTCGGCGATCGGCCCGGCGGCCAGCGTGCCCACCAGCGAGTCGCGCCGCTTGCCGCGGTAGTTCAGCACGTCCTGGCTGACGGTGATCGAGCCGCCGATCATCGGCTTGTCGCCGCCCGCGGCCTCGTACTGGTTGAGGAAGTTCACCGCGTCGGCGCCGCCAAGGATCACCACCAGGGCGTCGATGTCCTTCGGGATGCGCGCGATCACCGACGAGTAGTCCTTGCCGCCGAGCGGCACCCACGCCTTGACCGGCACCCGGCCGCCGAGGCGGCAGAACTCGGTCATGAAGCCCTGCACCTGCGAGTACGGGAAGGCGTAGTCCTCGGCGATCACCATCACCCGCTTGAAGCCGCGCTTCAGCGCCTCGCTGCCCAGGCCGACCATCCACTGCGCGCCGTCGGTGTTGAAGCGGAAGAAATTCGGGCTCGGGTTGACCAGGGTGGTGGCCTGCGCGCCCGACGAGCCGTTGATGAAGGTCACCTGCGGCTGCGTCTTGCTGTAGTCCTTGACGGCGATGCCCTCGGAGCCCGACAGCGGGCCGACCATGATGTCGACCTTGTCCTGCTCGACCAGCTTGCGGGTGGCGTTGACCGCGACGTCGGGCTTGGCGTCCGACGACGCCTTGATCAGCTCGATCTTGCGGCCAGCCACCACGCCGCCGCGTTCCCGCACCGCCAGCTCGGCGCCGCGCATGCCGTCGGCGCCGCCGGCGGCAAACGGCCCTTCGAGCGTGGCCAGCACGCCGATCTTGACCGGCGGCTGCTGCGCCCACGCGGCACCGGCGAACGCGGCCGCGACGGCCGCGCCCGCCATCGTGCGGATGAATGCTCGCTTCAACATTTTCATTGCGGTCTCCTTGGCTGTTGACGCATCGAGTCGCGGCCGGCTGGCCGCAGGGGGGAAGTCACGGCGCGGCCTGCCGACAGCCGCGCCCGCAGGCTCGCCCACAGACCGAGCAGTCCGTCGGGCGAAAACAGCACGATGGCAAGAAAGACGCCGCCGATGACGAGGTTGAAACGCTCGCGATCGATCAGGTCGATGGCGAAGGTCTGCAGCAGGACGAAGACGATGGCGCCGATGAAGGGGCCGATCGGGTGCCGCATGCCGCCCAGCACGGCGATGACGAGGATGTTGATCAGCCAGGAGGTGCCGACCGAGTTGGGCGTGATCAGCCCGTTGTACCAAACGAGCAGGATGCCGCCGACGCTGGCGATCAGCCCCGCCACCGCATAGGCCGCCACGCGGTGCGCGGTGACGTTGAAGCCGAGCGCGCTCATCCGCCGCGGGTTGTCGCGGATGCCCTGCAGCGCGATGCCGAACGGGGTGCGGACCAGGTACTTGATGAAGAAGTAGCCCGCCAGCGACCAGAACAGCACGAGGAAGTAGAACGGCAGCGGGTCGCGCCAGTTGATGCCGGCGAGCTGCGGCGGGTAGACCTTCTGCAGCCCCTGGAAGCCGTTGAAGACCGAGTAGTTCTGCAGCGCGAGGTAGTAGAAGGCCACGCCGATGGCCAGCGTGATCATGATCGTGTAGATGCCCTCGGTGCGCACCGACAG
This sequence comes from uncultured Burkholderiaceae bacterium, assembly GCA_937936215.1. Classification (GTDB taxonomy): domain Bacteria; phylum Pseudomonadota; class Gammaproteobacteria; order Burkholderiales; family Burkholderiaceae_F; genus JADJWR01. The sequence continues at coordinate 6,181 of CALGWX010000014.1, forward strand.
CCAGCCGATGAAAGTCGCCGCCAGCGTGCCGAACAGCAGCGCCAGCGGCACCGCTGCCCACCACGGCCAGTCGACGTTGATCTCCGGCGTGCCGTTGACGCCGATGATCGCCACCGTGTAGCCGGCGATGCCGGCGATCGTCATCTGCGCCAGCGAGATCATCCCGCCGTAGCCGCCGAGGAAAGTCAGCGACAGCGCGATCAGGCCAAGCGCGAGCGACTGGGCGCCGATCTGGAAGGTAAAGAACGGCGTGGCGAAGAATGGGTAGGCGAGCACGAACGCCAGCACGACGACGTGCCGCAGCCGCACCGCCGCCACCGCCTGCTGCCAGCGTGACGGCCCTTGCGCTGCTGTCGGTGCCGAGGTGCCACCCGCGGCCAGCGGCGGGCGCGGCCGCGCGTCGCCGCGCGCGGCCACCGCGCCGCTGTTCATGGCCTTGCGCCAGTAGGCCGCGCTCATGGCCGCCCCCGTCGGATGAACGCGGCACGGCGCGAGGCAGCCGAATGCGGCGCGATCAGGATGCGGGCTTCCGGCCCACCGCGCCATGCGCGCGGGCCGGCGCAACCGCCGGCGCTTGCGCTCGCGCGACCCATGGTGCCGGCAGGCGCAGCGGGCCGGCGCGGCGAGGCAACAGGCATCCGAGCCAGGCGACGGATGGCCGCCATCACGTGGCCCTGCCCATGATCCCGCGAGGCCGGAAGGCCAGCACCAGCACCAGGATCACGAAAGTGAACACCACGCTGTACGTGGGCGCATAGGCCAGCCCGAACGTCTCGGCCAGCCCCAGGATCGCGGCGCCGATGGCCGCGCCGACCACGCTGCCCATGCCGCCGACGATGACTACGATCAGCGACGCCAGCAGCAGCCGCGTGTCCTCGCCGGGCACCATCGACAGCTCCACGGCGCCGATGACGCCGCCGATGCCGGCCAGCCCGGCGCCGATGGCGAAGGTGATCGCGAACACCAGGTTCACGTTGACGCCCGCGGCGGCAAGCATGCCGCGGTCGTCCACGCCAGCGCGGATCATCATGCCGACGCGGGTGCGATTCAGGAACAGCCACAGCAGCACGCCAATGGCGATGCCAAAGCCGATCAAGCTCAGCCGATAAGCGGAATAGGCATTGATCACCGGCAGGCCGCGGATCGGGCCCTGCAGCCACTCCGGCGCCTCCATCTGGTGCACCTCGCCGGTGAAGATCCACAGCAGAATGTCGGCGATCACGATCGACAGGCCGATCGTCACCATCGTTTGCCGCAGCTCCTGCCCCTGCATGTGGCGCAGGATCAGCACCTGGATCAGCAGGCCGACGATCGCCGCCCCGAGGAAGCCGGCCGCCATCGCCAGCACCCACCAGCCGGTCTTCTCCGCCACCGTGTAGCCGAGGTAACCGCCGAGCAGGTACAGCGACCCGTGCGCGAGGTTGACGTTGCGCATCAGGCCAAAGACCAGCGTGAAGCCGCTGGCGACGATGAAGTACAGCGAACCGAGCGTCAGTCCGTTGAGCAGGGTGACGACGAACAGCCGCGTGTTGGTGGCCAGCGCCCAGGCGCAGAAAGCAGCGGCCGGCACGCCGAGCACGAGCCACCAGGCAATGGCGCGGCGGCTCATCGCGTTGCGTTCGGTGCGCTGTGCACCGCCTGCACTGTGCACGGCGATCCCGGCCGCGGCGGCGCCGCCAACCCAGCGGCCGCCCTACCGGCGAGCGCCGCGGCGAGCGCCGCGGCGAGCGCGCCGAGCGCCGCCGGGCCGTTGCCGACCGGATTCGACACCCCGCGACGGCCGGCCGTCGCTGCCGCAGCGGCGGCGGCGGGGCGGCCGCTGGACGGCTTTGGCAAGCCGTAACGGCCGCCGCAGCTCACCGCCCTCGACCTACCCAACGGAAACCGTGGCACGGGCGTCATCAAGCCGCTCGTCCCAGCGTGCGCGCGGCAGCCACCGGGGGCGCCTTGACGAACTGGCCGTCCTTCATCACCGCCAGCAGCCGCTTCGGTTCGCGCAGGATGGCGAGGTTCGCCAGCGGGTCGCCATCGACCAGCAACAGGTCGGCAAGATAGCCTTCCTTGACGAGGCCTAGTTCGTTGCCCTTCATCATGATCTGGCCGCCGTACTGGGTGGCGGCGCGGATCGCCTCCATCGGCGTGAAGCCGAGGTACTTGACGAAGAACTCGAGGTCGCGCGCGTTCTCGCCGTGGGGCGTGAAGGCGAAGCCGTAGTCGCCGCCCGGAAGCACGCGCACGCCGCGCTTGTGCATGGCCCGCAGCGACTCGACCGCCGCCTCCAGCTCGATCTGGTATCCCATCTCGATCGCCTGGGCGCGGCTGATGCCGTACGGCTCCGCGGCCTCCAGCATGGCGATCAAAATGGCCATGCCCGGCGCGACGAAGATGCGGTCGCGGTGCTCCTCCAGCATGTCGAGCGCCTCTTCGTCGGTGAAGCTGGCGTGGTAGATGATCTCGACGCCGTGGCGCAGCGCCTGCTTGACCGACGCCGCCGAGCGCGCGTGCACGGCGCAGCGCTTGCCGCGCAGCCGTATCTCCTCCATCGCCGCCGCGACCTCGGCATCGGTCATCCAGGTGGTGTTCGCCGGCGCCTGCGGCGTGAAGTTGTCGCCGGACAGGTTGAGCTTGATCGAGTCGACGCCGTACTTCAGGAACATGCGCACGACGCGCCGCATGTCGTCGGCGCCGTTGACCAGCACGCCGAAGCTGAACTCCGGGTAAGGCACGTGCGGCAGCGTCTCGTCGCCCAGGCCGCCGGGCACCGTGATCTCCTGGCTGGCGGCGAGATAGCGGGGCCCGGGGATCTGCCCCTTGTTGATCGCGTCGCGGATCACCACGTCCAGCCTCGGCTTGGCGCAGGCCGCCCCGACGCAAGAGGTCCAGCCGGCCTCGAGATAACGCTTCGCCACCTTGGCGCACCACAGCACGTGCTCCTCGACCGGCATGCGCTGGATTTCCTGCAGCGTGGCCGCGTCGTTCCACGAGAAGTGCGTGTGCGCCTCGACCATGCCCGGCATGAGCGTCGCCCCGGCGCCGTCGATCACCGTGGCGCCGAAGGCCGATACCGACGCCGGCGTGCGGCCAACCTGTTTGATGCGGTTGCCCTGCACGAGCACGGCGCCGGTCCAGGGCATCTGCCCCGAGCCGTCGAGAATGCGGACGTTGGTGAACAGGATCTCGGCCATGGCGCCTCCCGATGCGTTCAGGCGGCCCAGCGCGTGGCGCGCTGGCTGCGCACTTCCGGCGCGCGGTGGAACTCGCCGTCCTTCATCACCGCCAGGATGCGCTTGCGGTCCTGCAGCACCGTGATGTCGGCGAGCGGGTCGCCGTCGACGAGCAGGATGTCGGCAAGGTAGCCCTCGCGGATCTGGCCGAGCACGTCGCCCATGCGCATCATCGGCCCGCCGTAGGCGGTGGCCGCCAGCAGCGCCTCCATGTTGCTCATGCCGAGGTACTTGACGAAGTACTCGAGGTCCTTGGCGTTGCTGCCGTGCGGCGTCCAGGCAAAGCCGTAGTCGCCGCCGGGCAGGATGCGGATGCCGCGCTTGAGCATCTTCTTCATCGACTCGACGGCGATTTCCAGTTCGCGGTGGTAGCCCATCTTCTTGGTGATCTCGGGCGTCAGCCCCCACGCGCTGGCGTGGTACGAGGTGGTGATCAGCCAGGCCAGCCCCGGCGCGACGAAGTGCTTGTCCTTGTTCGCCTCCAGCATGTCGAGCGCTTCTTCGTCGGTGAAGCTGGCGTGGTAGATCACCTCGACCCCATGCCGCACGCACTGCTTGACCGACTCGCACGAGCGCGCGTGCGCCGAGACGCGCTTGCCGAAGCGCTTGGCCTCGGCCACGCACATGGCCACTTCCTCGTCGGAGAACGGGGTGAGCTCCGCCGGCAAGCCGGTGATGTACTCACCGGAAAGGTTGATCTTCAGCGAATCGACACCGTACTTGACGAACTGCCGCACCGTGCGCCGCATCTCCTCCGGCCCGCTGACGACGGCGCCGAAGGAGAGCTCCGGAAACGGCAGGTGCGGCGGCGAGGTGTCGCCGAGCCCGCCCGGCACCGTGATCTCCTGGCTGGCGGCGAGGTACCTCGGCCCAGGGATGTCGCCCTTGTTGATGGCATTGCGGATCACGACGTCCAGCCGCGGCTTGGCGGTGGCGGCGCCGACGCACGAGGTCCAGCCCATGTCGAGGTAGCGCTTGGCGACCCCGGCGCACCACAGGATGTGCTCCTCCACGGGCATGCGCTGGATCGAGTCGAGAGTCGGCTGGTCGTTCCACGAAAAGTGCGTGTGCGCTTCGACCATGCCGGGCATCAGGAATGCGCCGGCGCCGTCGATGACCGTCACGCCGCCGACCGCCGCGGTGCCGCCGCCGCGGCTCACACGCGCGATCCGGTTGCCCTGCACCAGCACCTCGCCGGCGTACGGCATGGCGCCGCTGCCGTCGAAGATGCGCACGTTGGTGAACAGCACGTTGGCCATCGTGACCTCCGCCTACCGAACCCGACCCACGAACTCGCCCGCGAGGCGCTGGCACTCCACTGCCCGCTCGAACGTCATCCAGTGCCCGCAGCGCGCGAGCGTCTCGACGCGGGCATCGCCAAGCTTCGCCGCCATCGCGCGCGCCGTCTGTACGGGCGCCACGGCATCCTCGTCGCCGGCCACCAGCAGCACCGGGCAGCCCAGTTCCTCCAGCCGCGCGGCTTCCGCGGCGGCCAGCGCCTCGCAGCAGCGCGCGTAGCCCTCGGGCTCCTGCGCCAGCAGCGACTCGCGCACCATCGCGACCGTCACCGGCTGTGTCTCGCGCGTG
>CALGWX010000015.1 GCA_937936215.1 uncultured Burkholderiaceae bacterium
TCAAGCGTGCGCGCCGGTATCTGAGCCGGGTGATTGAGCAGATCGAGGGGGACACTGGTGCAGCTCAGGCCTTACCAACGTGAAGCCGTCGCAGCCGTCTACGCCTACCTGCGCTCGCACGACGACAACCCAGTCGTCGTCATCCCGACCGCCGGCGGCAAGACGCCGATCATGGCGACCATCTGCAAGGACGCGGTAACGTGCTGGGACGGCCGGGTGTTGATCCTGGCCCACGTCAAAGAGCTGCTGGAGCAGGCCGCGGACAAGCTGCGCCAGGTCTGTCCCGAGGTCCGCTTCGGCGTCTACTCGGCCGGTTTGAAGCGCCGCGACACCGGCCGGGCGGTCATCCTGGCCGGCATCCAGTCGGTCTACCAGCGTGCCGGCGAGTTGGGCGCGTTCGACCTGGTCCTGGTAGACGAGGCCCATCTCATCGCCCCGGACGGCGAGGGGATGTACCGGCAGTTCCTGGCCGAGGCCAAGGCGCTCAACCCGCAGTTGCGCGTCGTCGGGCTGACGGCCACGCCCTACCGGCTGAAGTCAGGATTGATCTGCAGCCCGAACCACTTCCTCAACGCGATCTGCTACGAGGTCGGAGTACGAGAGCTGATCGTCCAGGGCTACCTCTGTCCGCTGGTCACCAAGGCCGGCAAGGCGAGAGCGGATGTGAGCGGGCTGCACGTCAGAGGCGGCGAGTACGTCGCCGGCGAGGTCGAGGACCTGATGGACGAGGATGCGCTGGTGCGGGCCGCCTGCGCCGAGATCGTCGAGCACACGCGCGACCGCAGCGCCGTGCTGATCTTCGCGAGCGGGGTCAAGCACGGGCAGCACGTCGTGCGCGTGCTGAAGGAACAACATGGCATTGAGTGCGGCTTCGTCAGCGGCGAGACGGCTGATGGCGAACGCGACCGATTGATTGCCAGGTTCCGTCAGCAGGAGTGGGCACGACAGCTTCAGATCGACTTCGGAGCAAATGCCGCCGAACCGCTGAAGTACTTGTGCAACGTCAACGTGCTGACCACCGGCTTCGACGCGCCGAACGTTGATTGCGTGGTCCTGTTGCGGCCGACGCTGTCGCCGGGCCTCTACTACCAGATGGTTGGCCGTGGCTTCCGGTTGCACCCCGGCAAGCAGAACTGCCTCGTGCTCGACTTCGGCGGCAACGTGCTGCGGCACGGCCCGGTGGACGGGATCAAGGTCAAGGAGCGCACTCCTGGCGGCAACGGACAGGACCCGGCAAAAGAGTGCCCCGACTGTCATTCGGTCATCGCCGCCGGCTACGCGCGCTGCCCGGACTGCGGCTACGAGTTCCCGCCGCCCGAGCGTGGCAAGCACGACGCCAAGGCGAGCGAGGCCGGCATCCTCTCGGGACAGGTGACGATCACGAAATACGCCGTGCGGGACGTGTTCTACCGCGTCCACCGCAAGCGCGGCGCGCCGGACGACGCCCCGCGCTCGATGCGCGTCGATTACAGGGTCGGCTGGCATAAGTACAAGTCGGAGTGGGTCTGCTTCGAGCATACCGGCTACGCCAGGCAGAAGGCCGTGGCCTGGTGGAGGCAGCGCTCCCACGAGCCGGTGCCGGAGACGGCCGAGGAGGCCGTTGCCTTGGCGCAGAATGGGCGCCTGGCTCCCACGCGCGAGATCACCGTCCGCACCGTCGCCGGCGAGGACTTCGACCGGATCATCGGCTACGAGCTGGGCGACATCCCGGCGCCGCTCGACGACAAGGAGTTGCCCGAAGACGCCCTGGACTTCCCGTTCGGGGCCAACGCGGGTGCCGCGGAGGAGGAGATCCCGTGGTGACATCGGCCGAACTGCTGGCGGCTGCTCTCCGCTATGCCGAGCTGGGCTACCGGGTCTTCCCCTGCGCGCACTCCAGCAAGGCGCCGCTGACCGAGCACGGCTTCCATGACGCCACGAGCAATGACGAGCAGATCGAGCGCTGGTGGACACAGCATCCGAGCGCCAACATCGGCATTCCGACCGAAGGCTTGCTGGTCATCGACATCGACGGCGATGGCAATCGTTGGCCCGGCGACCCGGAGCGTAGCGCCTCCCTGGCGCAGACCGGTGCCGTGAGCCTGACGCCGCGCGGTGGGCGGCACTACCTCTTTCGTCGGCCGGCAGGCAAAGCGTGGAAGTGTTCGACCGGCAAACTGGCAGCGAGTGTTGATGTGCGCACCAATGGTGGCTACATCGTCGTGCCGCCCAGTCGAACTGCACACGGCGACTACCGTTGGGCGCCGGGCCTGGAACTCGAAGGGCCGCCAGAATGCCTCCCCGAGCCGCCGCCGTGGCTGGTCGCCCTGCTCGACGCCTTGGCCCAGGAAACGCCCACGTGGGCTTCCATGGCGGCCGGCCTGCCCGAGACGAACGCTATCCCGGAGGGCCAACGGAACGCAACCTTGGCACGCCTCGCCGGCACGATGCGCCGCGTTGGCATGACGCGCTCGGAAATCCTGGCGGCGCTGTGCCAGGTCAACGACGATCGCTGCCGGCCGCGTCTTGAGCCGGCCGAGGTGGAGCGCATCGCCACAAGCATCGCCCGGTACGAGCCCGACCAGATCGCGACTGCAATGGCCGAGGGACACTGGGAACAACTGGTCCAGGCACCGCAACTGGCCCCAGTCAGCCTGGCCGACCTGGTGGCGCGCTA
>CALGWX010000016.1 GCA_937936215.1 uncultured Burkholderiaceae bacterium
GCGGCAGCGTCGCGGCAAACGAAGATAGCGGCAAGACGTATCCGGCAGCGAGCTGCGCCCGGGAGCCCTTGCGAGCCCTCGCGGCGCGCCGGCGGCAGCGCATCGGGGGCGATCGCCGTAACGCCGATCGGCGCGCGCGACGATGGCGGCTCCCGCGGCCGCGCATCGCATCGCGAGGGGCCGCTGCTGCGGCCCCGGCTGACCGCGCGAGATACGGAAGGCGGTATCCCGGCTGCCGCGCAGTGCGCCGCGGCATCAGTCGATGCGGACGGACTCCATGTTGAGCACGTTGTCGGCGCGGTGCACGACGTGGACGCTGCCGCGCATCGCCCAAGGAATCATCTGCCGGTGCAGCGGCACGTGGTGTACCTGCGCGTTGTGCTCCTTCAGCGCGTCCCAGATGATCTGGCGCCGCTTCTCGGCGTTCATCTCAACGGCGGCGGCGTCGATCAGGGCGTCGAGCTTCGGGTTGACGTAGCGGCCGTAGTTGAAGCTGCCGTTGCCGGTCTTCTCGTCGAAGGAGCGCAGCACGGGCGACAGCGTCGTCTGCGCGTCGGTGATCGCCCCGCCCCAGCCGAGCATGAAGAAACTGGTGTCGTGCTTTTCCAGCTTGGGGAAGTAGGTCGCACGTGGCATCGCCGTCACCTTGGTCTGGATGCCCACCCGCGTGAGCATGGCGGCCACGGCGATGCAGATTTCCTCGTCGTTGACGTAGCGGTTGTTCGGGCAGTCGAGCGTGACCTCGAAGCCATTGGGGTAGCCGGCCTCGGCGAGCAGCTGCCGCGCCTTGTTGGGGTCGAACGGCAGCCGCTGCTCAATCTCGGGCGAGGAGGGCAGGGTCGAGGGCGTCATGCCGCCGGTGGGCAGCGCCGAGCCGCGCATGGTGCGGGTGCGGATCGCCTCGATGTCGATGGCGTGATAGACGGCCTGCCGCACGCGCACGTCCTTGAACGGGTTCCTGCCCTTGACATTCGAGTACAGCAGCTCGTCGCGGTGCTGGTCGAAGCCGAAGAAGACGACGCGGTTTTCCTGCCCGCGCACGACCTTGGTGTCCTTGTTCGCCTCCAGCCGTGCGAGATCCTGCGGCGGCGGGTCGAGCACGAAGTCGATCTGGCCGGACAGCAGCGCCGCGGTGCGAGTGGCATCGGCGCTGACCTGGGTGTAGATGACCTCGGTGACGTTGCCAGGGGCGCGGCCTTCCTTGGCGCCCCACCAGTCGGGGTTGCGCCGTAGCACCGTGCGCACGCCCGGCTCGCGCGACACCAGGATCCAAGGGCCGGTGCCGTTAGCGTTGCGCGAGGCGAAGGTCTCCTCCTTGGCCTTGAAGTCCAGCGGCCGCTCGACCTTGTTCTTCTCCGCCCACGCCTTGCTCATGATGTAGATGGTGGTGGCGTGCTCCAGCGTGACGGGGTTGGGCTTGTCCTGCACGAACTCGACCGTGTAGTCGTCGATCTTCCGCGGCTTGCCCACCGGCACCGCGTACTGCCGCAACTGCGAGTTGGGGTGCTGGGCGCGTTCGTAGGAAAAGACGACGTCGTCGGCGGTGAACGGCGAGCCGTCGTGGAAATTGACGCCGCGCCGCAGGTTGAAGCGCCAGGTGGTGGGCTTGACCTGCTGCCAGCTGACGGCGAGCCCCGGCACCAGCTTCAGCGCGTTATCGCGCATCACCAGGGTGTCGTGCACCGCCTGCGAGAACATGTTGGTGAGGCCCTCGTTCTGCGAGTACGGATCCGCGGTCTGGGGATCGCCCTGCGATGCCCAGCGCAGGGTCTTTGCGGCAGCGGGCGCCGCGGCGACGGCGGCGCAAAGCGCCAGCGCGAACGCGAGTCGCTTCATCGGGGACTCCTCCAGCGAAAAGGGGCGGCGCAGTCTAGCCGCCGGCCAGCAGCGCGCGCACGGCCTGCAGGTCCTCGGCGGTGTCCACGCCCGGCGGCAGCGCCTGCGCCAGCGGCAGCACGGCGATGCCGAAGCCGTGCCACAGCGCGCGCAACTGTTCCAGGCTTTCGTGCTCCTCGATCGGCGCGCGCGGCAGGCGCGGGAACTGGCGCAGGAAGCCGGCGCGGTACGCATACAGCCCCACATGCCGCCACGCTGGCAGCCCCGCGGGCAGCCGCGCCCGGTCGGCAGCGAAGGCGTCGCGCGACCACGGAATCGGCGCCCTCGAGAACAGGAGGGCGCGCCCGCCGGCATCGGTGACGACCTTGACCACGTTGGGGCTGAAGAACTCCGCTGCGTCGCGCAAGGGGTGAGCAGCGGTGGCGATGGCGCAGTCGCCGCGCCGCGCGAGCAGGGCCGCGACATCGGCGACGACCGCCGGCGGCAGCAGCGGCTCGTCGCCCTGCACGTTGGCGACGATCGTCTCCTCGGCTAGCCGCAGCAGGTCGGCCGCCTCGGCCAGCCGGTCGGTGCCGGTAGGGTGCTCGGCGCGGGTGAGCACCGCGTCGACGCCGAAGGCGCGGCAGGCGTCGATCACCTCGTCGCTGTCGGTGGCCACAACCACGCGTTCGGCGCCGCTTTCCGCCGCGCGGCGGGCCACGCGCACGACCATCGGCTCGCCGGCGAGGTCGGCGAGCGGCTTGCGGGGCAGGCGGGTGGAGGCGAGCCGCGCCGGCACGATGACGACGAAGCCCGCCATCGAAGGCGTCAGCCGCTGCGGGTGCTGGACTCGGCCTCGTCGAGCCGACGTGCTTCGCTTTCGAGCAGCACGGCGATGCCGTCGCGGATCGGATAGGCCAGCCCCGCGGCGCGCGAGATCAGCTCCTGCCGCTGGCGGTCGTACTCGAGCCGTCCCTTGGTGACCGGGCAGACCAGGATGTCAAGCAGGCGAGGGTCCATCGTTGCGCTCCGGGGCGGGCGGGGCCGTGCGCTTGATCTTGGCTTCGATGAGATCCACCAGCGCCGGGTCGATGCGGCTTTGCAGGCTCACCGCGCACAGGCGACCGTCCTTTTTCATCGCCGGGATGAGGCGGCATTTTACGGCGTCCTTCTCGGTGACCAGCGCGACGTCGAAGCGGCGGCCGGCGAAGGGATTGACGGCGAAGTCGTAGTGATCGGGCAGGGCGATGGCGTCGATCTCCAGGCCGGCGGCCCGCAGCATGGCGAAGAAGCGCTCCGGGGCGGCGATGCCGGCTGCGGCGGCGACGCGGGCGCCGCGCTCGCGGTGCTCGGCCACCAGCGCCGACAGCGGCGCCCGCCGCGCCGGGTCCGCCAGCGCATAGACCTCGT
>CALGWX010000017.1 GCA_937936215.1 uncultured Burkholderiaceae bacterium
TGGACGTGGGCCTCGCCGCTGGCGGCGCTGCTGCTGACGGTCGCCTGCGGCATGGCGCTGTTCGCGTGGCTAGGCAAGTCGCCGTGGCAGGCGGTGAGCATGTTCTTCGTCGAGCCGCTGGCCAGCCGGCGCGGGGTCGCCGAGGTGCTGCTGAAGGCCACCCCGTTGGCGCTCGCCGCGATCGGGCTGGCGCTTTGCTTCCGCGCCAACGTGTGGAACATCGGCGCCGAAGGGCAGCTGATCGCTGGCAGCATCGCCGCCGCGGCGGTCGCGCTGGCCGGTGCGGGCGGCGCTGGGGTCGTGATCGCGGCGATGGCCGCCGCGGCCGTGGGCGGCGTTGCCTGGGCGTCGATCACCGCCTGGCTGCGCGACCGCTTCAACGCCAACGAGATCCTCGTCAGCCTGATGCTGGTGTACGTGGCGCAGCTGCTGCTGTCGTGGCTCGTGCATGGGCCGATGAAGGACCCGGCGGGCTTCGGCTTTCCGCAGAGCCCGCTGTTCGGCCGCGACGCCAGGCTGCCGATCCTGCTCGAAGGCACACGGCTGCATGTCGGCGCGCTGCTCGCGCCGGCAGCCGCCGCGGCGGCTTGGCTGATGCTGGCGCGCAGCGTGATCGGTTTCCAGCTCCGTGTGGCGGGGCTGGCGCCGCGCGCGGCGCACTACGCCGGTTTCTCCTCGCGGCGGGTGCTGTGGACCGTGCTGGCGATTTCCGGCGCGCTGGCCGGCCTCGCTGGCGGTGCCGAGGTGCTGGGGCCGATCGGGCAGCTCACGCCGTCGGTGTCGCCGGGCTACGGCTTCGCAGCGATCATCGTCGCCTTCGTCGGCCGGCTGCACCCGGTGGGGGTGGTGGCGGCGTCGATCCTGATGGCGCTGTTCTACATCGGCGGCGAGCTTTCGCAGTCGCGGCTGGGGCTGCCCGCATCCCTCACCGGCGTGTACCAGGGGCTGCTGCTGCTGTTCCTGCTCGGCGCCGACACGCTGGTCGTCAACCGGCTGCGCTGGCGCGCCGCCGCGGCCTGATGGAAGCGATCGCCACGCTCGTTGCCGCCAGCATCGCCGCCGGCACACCGATGCTGCTGGCGGCCATCGGCATCCTGGTGCACGAGCGCACCGGCGTGGTCAACCTCGGCGTCGAGGGCATGATGCTGATGGCGGCGATCGTCGCCTTCGCCACCGTCGACGGCAGCGGCAGTTACCTGGCCGGCTTTGCCGCCGGCGCCGCCGTCGGCGCGCTGCTCGCCGTCGTCTTCGCCATCTTCGCGCTCGGCCTGCACGCCAACCAGTACGCCACGGGGCTCGCGATCGCGCTGCTCGGCGCCGGCGCCTCCGCCTTCATCGGCCTGCCGTACGCGGGCCAGAGCCTGCCGGCGCGCGGCGACGACGGCATCGCCACGCTGCGCGAACTGCCGGGGCTGGGGCCAGTGCTGTTCGGCCATCACGCGGTGGTCTACCTTGCGCTGGCGCTGGTCGTGGCCGTGGCGTGGCTGCTGTTTCGCACCCGCGCCGGCCTGGTGCTGCGCGCGGTGGGCGAATCGCCGGAGGCCGCGCATGCGCTCGGCATCCCGGTGCGGCGGGTGAGGCTCGCGGCGCTGCTGTTCGGCGGCGCCTGCGCGGGACTCGCCGGCGCGTACCTGGCGACCGTGTACACGCCGCTGTGGGCGGAGAACATGACGGCCGGGCGCGGCTGGATCGCCCTCGCCCTGGTGGTGTTCGCCACCTGGCGCCCGGCGCGGGTGCTCATCGGCGCGTACCTGTTCGGCGGTGTGACGATGCTGCAGCTGTACCTGCAGGGGCGGGGCGTGCAGGCGCCGTCGCAGCTGATGTCGATGGCGCCTTATCTCGCCACGATCGTGGTGCTGGCGCTGATCTCGCGCAGCCCGCGCTGGATCCGCCTGAACATGCCGGCCTCGCTGGGCAAACCCTTCAACCCCAACGGCTGAGAAGTCGACACTCGAGGTGCTGCGCGCAACGGTCGCGCCGCCGTGGGTGCTGCCAGCTCCTAGCGCGCCTCGCCGCCCCGCCGGGCCGCTCGCGACGATTCTTTCGCGGCCTGCGCAGCGGGCCTTGGCACAACGATGGTGCGCGCCGCACCGTGGCCGATCGACCTGCGGCGCGCGGTGGCGAAACTGGCTAGGCCGATGTGGACTTGCGCCGGCGCCTTCGAGAGGCGCTCCCGTAAACTCGCGCGGTCGCGCCGCGAGCGGCGCCTTTTCTCCCTGGAGAACCCTGCGATGAACTCGAGACGATGGCTGCTGGCCGCCGCCGCGGCGCTGCTGGCAACGGGGTGCGGTAAGCAGGAGCCTGCGGCGCCGAAAGTGGAAGCGAAGGCGCAGGCCAAGGCCGAAGCGCCGGCCAAGCCGGCGCCGCTGAAGGTGGGCTTCGTCTACGTGAGCCCGATTGGCGACGCGGGCTGGACCTCGCAGCACAACCGCGGCCGCGAGCAGATGCAGGCCGCGCTCGGCGACAAGGTGACGACGAGCTTTGTCGAGAAGGTGCCCGAGGGCGCGGATGCCGAGCGCGTGATCCGCGATCTCGCCGCCCAGGGCCACAAGCTGATCTTCACCACCTCGTTCGGCTTCATGAACCCGACGCTCAAGGTGGCTGAGGAATTCCCTGACGTGAAGTTCGAGCACGCCACCGGCTACAAGCGCGCCGCTAACGTCGGCACCTACAACGTCCGCTTCTACGAGGGGCGCTACGCCGCTGGGGTGCTGGCCGGGCGGATGACCAAGACCAACACGCTCGGCTATGTCGCCGCCTTCCCGATCCCGGAGGTGCTGCAGGGGATCAACGCCTTCACGCTCGGCGCGCGCAGCGTCAACCCGAAGGCGCAGGTGCGGGTCATTTGGGTCAACTCGTGGTACGACCCCGGCAAGGAGCGCGACGCCGCCAATGCGCTGATCGGGCAGGGCGCCGACATCGTCACCCACCACACCGACTCCAGCGCCGTGGTCGCCGCCGCCGAGGAGAAGGGGAAGATGGCGATCGCCTATCACTCCGACATGTCGAAGTTCGGCCCGAAGGCGCAACTGGCGGCGGTCACCCACCACTGGGGCGAGTACTACATCAAGTCGGCGCAAAGCGTGCTCGACGGCACCTGGCAGCCCGGCAACCTGTGGGGCGGCATGAAGGACGGCATGATCAAGATCGAGGCGTTCAACGCCTCGGTGCCGAAGGAGGTCGTCGCCGAGGTCGAGGCCAAGGCGGCGGCGATCAAGGCCGGCGAGTTCCATCCCTTCACCGGCCCGATCGTCAGCAACGACGGCAAGGAAATCGCCGCCAGGGGCGTGGTGCTCACCGACGAGCAGCTCGGCACGATGGACTTCTACGTGCAAGGCGTGGTCGGCAAGGTGCCCGCCGGCGGCAAGTAGGCGCGGGCCGCCCGCGCCGCGAGCGAGGTTGCCGCCATGGCGCGAACCGCGATCCGCGCCCGTCTGCTCGACTTCGCCGCCGACCCGACGCACGCGGCCGCCGCGCTGCGCGACGTCGAGGACGGCCTGCTGCTGGTCGAGGACGGCCGCATCATCGCCCGCGGCGACTATGGCCTGCTCGCCGGCGCGCTCACCCAGGCCGATGTGGTGATGGACTACACCGGCTGCGTGCTGATGCCGGGGTTCATCGACGCGCACACGCACGTTGCCCAGGTCGACGTGATCGCCTCGGCCGCCGGCGGGTTGCTCGACTGGCTCGCGCGCTGCACCTATCCGGTGGAGGCGCGTTTCGCCGACTTCGACGTCTGCCGCGACGCGGCCGGCTTCTTCCTC
>CALGWX010000018.1 GCA_937936215.1 uncultured Burkholderiaceae bacterium
GTGCTCGCGAATCTTGTTTCGGCGCAGGCTAACGTGCGCAGCACGTTAAGGGCTCTGCCGCAGGCGGAGCCCGGCCGGAACCAAAACCGCTTTTGCGAGAAGCTCGGCATCGCCGGGCGCGCCGCGCCCGGCGCGGAATGACAGGTGCTCGCGAATCTTGTTTCGGCGCAGGCTAACGTGCGCAGCACGTTAAGGGCTCTGCCGCAGGCGGAGCCCGGCCGGGGTTCAAGCCGCGTTCGCGGCAGGCCGGGGGACGCGGCACGTTCCTCGCCGCCGGCGGGAACGGTGTGATGCGAGATGCGATGGCGACGGCGGCCGATCTCCGCTGAACGTCGAGCGCTCTGCCGGTGGCCGGCAAAGCGCGGAGCCGGCACTGGGATCGTTCCGCGAAGCTCCGTGCGATTGGGCGGATCTGGCCGTCGGGACGGTGAGACAGGGGCGCGCTCGTGAACAGCGACGCTTCGGAGTCCAGAACGCCACGGCGGCAGAAGTCCTTGCTCGCTCGCGCGCTGGGGTATCTGGCCCGGCGCGAGCACAGCCGGGCGGAACTGCAGCGAAAGCTCGCCGCCCACGCGGAGTCGCCGGAGGCGCTATCCCGCCTGCTCGACGACCTCGAAGCCAAGAAACTGCTGTCGGACCGCCGCTACGCCGAGGTGCTTGCCCGCCGTCGCGGCGAGCGCTTCGGCGCCGCCCGGGTGAGACAGGAACTTCTCGCGCAGGGCGTCGACAGTGCCATCGTGCGAGAGTCGGTCGGCGAACTGGCGCGCACCGAGCTGCAGCGCGCGCGCGCGGTTTGGCAGCGCCGCTTCGGCGCGCAGGCGACAAGCGCCACCGAACGGGCGCGGCAGATGCGCTTCCTGGCCCAGCGCGGCTTCAGCGGTGAGGTGATCCGCTGCTTCGTGGGCGGTGGCGACGAGGATTGACGAGCGGCTCGGCGCTTGCAGCAGGCTCCCCCACCAGCGTGCCGGCGCCAGTGGTCGCGCCAGCGCCCAAAGGGGTTGCGATGCGCGAGTCGCGCCGGTCGTCAGCCCTTGCGGCCGCGAGGGCGATCAGCCGGCGATGCGTTCCGCGAGCGCGATCAGCCCGCGATCCGTGCCCGCCGGCCCGAGCAGCGAGATGCCCAACGGCGCATTCAGGCGGCTCGCCAGCGGCAGCGTCACCTGCGGAAAGCCCGCCAGCCCGGAGATGCACAGCATGCGAATGGCCGCATTGCGGTAGTCCTCGAGTTCGGTGTCGTCGGCCGCCAGCAGGGGCGCCACGTCGGGCATCGTCGGCAGCACCAGCATGCCGTCGTCGCCCAGCAGGTTCGCCAGATGCGCGCGGTAGTCGGCGCGAAAGCGCGCCGAGGTTTCGACCTGCGCATCGGTGACCTGCCGCGCCCAAGCGAAGCGCTCCGCCACGCCGGGCCCCAGCGGCGGCGAGAAACGCTCGATGAACGCCCCGTCGGCAAGCCACGCCTCGCGCCCCTGCAGGGTGCGGAAGCTCCAGTACATCGCGTCGAACGATTCCAGCGCCGCCTGCACGGGCCGGGCGACGCCGAGCGCGGCCTCGATGCGCGCCAGCGCCGGCGCGAGCGCGGCCTGCACTTCCGGCACGAGCAGCGCCCAGACATCGACCGGCCGCAGCAGCCGGATGCGCGCTGGCAGTCGCGCGGGATCGGCGCCGAGCAGCACCTCGCCCACCCGCGCGAAAGTGCGCGCGTCGCGGGCGAAGAAGCCGCAGGTGTCGAAGCTCGGCGCCAGGTCGAGGCAGCCGGCCAGCGGCACGCGGCCGTGCGTCGGCCGGATGCCGAACAGCCCGCAGTGGCTCGCGGGCGCACGGACGGAGCCGCCGGTGTCGGTGCCGAGCGCGAAGTCGCACAGGCCATGCGACACCGCCGCCGCCGATCCGCTGGAGGAGCCGCCCGGGATCCGCTGCGGCGCGGCGCCGTTGACCGGCGTGCCGAAGTGCGCGTTCTTCCCGTTCATCGAAAAGGCCAGTTCGTCGGTGTGCGTCTTGCCGACGAAGCGCGCGCCGGCATCGAGCAGCCGCTGCACGGCCGGGGCGGTGGCGGTCTTGATGCCCGACAGTGCCAGCAGCAGCGGGTTGCCGCCGCCGGTCGGAAAGCCGGCGACGTCGAAGAGGTCCTTGACCGCGAAGCTCAGGCCCGCCAGCGGCCCGTTCGCGGCATGCGGCACCGGTGCAGCGGGGTACGGGACGAAGGCCTGGGCGGGATTCGGGGGCAGTCGCATCGGCGTGGGCGTGTGTTCGGCTCGCGTGAGGGGCGTGAGGCGCGCGGCGGCGAACGCAGTCGCCTCGGCGCTCCGGGGGGCGATCGGTTCGTGGCCAGCATAGACTGAGCTGCGCTCCGGCTGGCCGCCGCGATCGGGCGGTGGCCAGCCGGCCGCTTCTCGTCACCCGCAAGCGCATCGACGGACCATGCAGACGCCCAGGGAACTTCACTTCGGCACCGAGATCATCCTGCGGGCCGAGCAGCTCGCCGGACACTCCGACGATCCGGACGGGCTGACGGTCGCCTACCTCACGCGCGCGCACCAGACTGCGGGCGCCGAGATCGCCGGCTGGATGATCGGCGCCGGCATGCAGGTGCGCATCGACGCGGTGGGCAACGTCATCGGCCGCTACGCCGGCCGCCAGCCCGATGCGCCGGTGCTGATGGCCGGCTCGCATTTCGACACCGTGCGCCACGGCGGCCGCTTCGACGGCCGGCTGGGCATCCTGGCGCCGATCGTGGTCGCGCAGCACCTGCACGAGCGCGGCGAGCGGCTGCCGTTCCACCTCGACGTCGTCGCCATCGCCGAGGAGGAAGGGCTGCGCTTTCGCACCAGCTTCCTCGGCTCCAGCGCCCTGACCGGCCAGTTCGATTTCGGCTGGCTCGACCAGCCCGACGCCGAAGGCGTGACGCTGCGCGCGGCGATGTGCGCCGCCGGCCTGCCTGGCACCGAGGAGGCGATCGCCGCCTGCGCGCTCGACTCGCGGCGGCTGCTCGGCTACCTCGAGGTGCACATCGAGCAGGGGCCGGTGCTGCTCGAGCGCGGCCTGCCGCTCGGCGTGGTGACCTCGATCGCCGGCAGCGTGCGCCAGCGCGTCGTCGTCACCGGCGTGGCCAGCCACGCCGGCACCACGCCGATGCCGATGCGCCGCGATGCGCTCGTCGCCGCCGCGCAGATGGTGCTGGCGGTGCAGCGGCGTTGCGCCGACCCGCGCGATGCGGCGAAGTCGCTGGTCGGCACCGTCGGCATGATCGGCGTGCCGGAGGGGGCGGCCAACGTGGTGCCTGGCCGCTGCGAGTTCTCGCTCGACGTGCGCGCCGCCGATGACGCCACCCGCGACGCCGCGGTGGCCGACCTCGAAGCGGAGTTCGCCGCCATCGCCGCGCGCTGCGGCGTGCAGGTGCGTTGCGAGCAAACGATGCGCGTGCCCTGCGCCACCTGCTCGCCGCCGCTGATGCGGCGCCTGGCCGAGTGCATCGAAGCCGCGGGCCTTCCCGTCTTTGCCCTGGCGAGCGGCGCCGGCCATGACGCCATGATGATGACGCGCATCACCGACGTGGCGATGCTGTTCGTCCGCTGCGGCCACGGCGGCATCAGCCACAACCCGCTGGAGACGATGAGCGCCGACGATGCCGATCTCGCCGCCCGCGTCCTGCTCGACTTCCTGCGCCGCACCGCGGCGCAGGTCGGCGGCTGACTGCGGCGGGGCCTGCCAAGATTCGACGGCAGGCGAACTGGCGCCACGCGGGGCGCGACGTGCCGCACGCGGGCCGGCATGCCCCGGTGCTAACATCCTTTCGCCGGTCAGGGGGACGATGCGCTGTGCCTCGCCCGGCTTTCTTTTCGTCTCGGCCATGCCCGAATCTCCCTCGCGCCGGTTCGTGCACACGCGTTCGATCCGCGTGCGTGCCTATGCGCGCGACGACGGCCTGTGGGACCTCGAGGCCGAACTCACCGACGTCAAGGAAAAGGGCTTCGCGCTCGCGGTCGGCGTGCGCAAGGCGGGCGAGCCGGTGCACGCGATGCGGCTGAACCTGACCATCGACACCGACCTCAACGTGGTGGACGCCAGCGCGCGCTCCGACTGGGTGCCGTACCCCGGCCACTGCGACGCCTTCGGCGACGCCTACCGCCAGCTCGTCGGCCTGAACCTCGGCCGCGGCTTTCGCCACGCGGTGAATCAGCGGCTTGGCGGCACGCAGGGTTGCACGCACCTGACCGAGCTCGCGGCGGTGCTGCCCACCGCGGCGATCCAGGCCTTCGCCGGCGAGGTCTATCGGCCGCGCGACCAGGCGCACGAACCGGACGCCGCCGACCACGCCGCCGACGACAAGCGCCCGTTCCAGCTCGACCGCTGCCGCGCGCTGCGCGTCGACGGGCCGGCCGTGGCGCAGTTCTACCCGCGCTGGTACACGGGCGCGGCCACCGTCACCGAAGGACAGGGCAAATGAAGATCCACGAGTACCAGGGCAAGGCGATCCTCAGCCGCTACGGCGTGGCGGTGCCGCGCGGGTATCCCTGCTTCAGCGTCGACGAGGCGGTGGCGGCGGCGCAGAAGCTCGGCGGCCCGGTGTGGGTGGTCAAGGCGCAGATCCACGCCGGCGGCCGCGGCAAGGGCGGTGGCGTGAAGCTCGCGCGCTCGCTCGACGAGGTGCGCGCGCACGCCTCCAGCATCCTCGGCATGCAGCTCGTCACCCACCAGACCGGCCCGCAGGGGCAGAAGGTGCGGCGGCTGCTGATCGAGGAAGGCGCCGACATCAAGAAGGAGCTTTACGTCGGCATGGTGATCGACCGCGCCACCCAGCGCGTGTGCCTGATGGCCTCCAGCGAGGGCGGCATGGACATCGAGGAGGTGGCCGCCAAGCACCCCGAGAAGATCCACAAGGTCTTCATCGACCCGGCGCGCGGGCTGACCGACGCCGAGGCCGACGACGTCGCGGCAAAGATCGGCGTGCCCGCTGCATCGCTGCCGCAGGCGCGCGCCGTGCTGCAGGGGCTGTACAAGGCCTTCTGGGACACTGACGCGTCGCTGGCCGAGATCAACCCGCTGATCCTTACCGGCGACAGCCGCGTGGTCGCGCTCGATGCGAAGATGAACTTCGACTCGAACGCCCTGTTCCGCCACCCGGACATCGTCGCCATGCGCGACCTCGACGAGGAAGACCCGGCGGAGATCGAGGCGAGCAAGTTCGATCTCTCCTACATCCAGCTCGACGGCAACATCGGCTGCCTGGTCAACGGCGCCGGGCTGGCGATGGC